>CAZNDQ010000001.1:0-94892 GCA_964571825.1 uncultured Planctomycetales bacterium
CGCGAACCTCCGCGGCGCGAACCTCAGCGGCGCGAACCTCCGCAGCGCGAACCTCAGCGGCGCGAACCTCGTCGGCGCGAACCTCAGCGGTGCGTACCTCGACGGCGCGAACCTCGTCGGCGCGGACCTCGTCGGCGCGGACCTCCGCGGCGCGAACCTCGTCGGCGCGGACCTCCGCGGCGCGAACCTCAGCGGCGCGGACCTCAGCGGCGCGGACCTCCGCGACGCGAACCTCAGCGGCGCGGACCTCCGCGACGCGAACCTCAGCGGCGCGGACCTCAGCGACGCGGACCTCCGCGACGCGAACCTCAGCGGCGCGGACCTCAGCGACGCGTATCGACCGATCGATCCGCCGCCAGGATGGGCACCTGACTATGGCTATCTACAGCGAATCGTCGATTCCGAGGAGGCTGCCCAGTGACCCACATCGAGGCATGCCTGAGCGCCATGATGCGAGCCAGCGAGCCGCACGGCATCGACGCGGACATGGCGCACCGCATCGCAACCGAAGCGCTGGAGTCGCTGCACGACGCGCTGCTCGCGCAATGCGACCTGCGTGGCGTCAGCGAGGACGTGGCGCATGCGATGTTCGCTGCGCTCGGTGGCGCGGCCCCGTCGCGCAACGTCGAGTCGCCGCTGCCTGACACTGAGGCGAGCCGCGCTCTGCGTGACGCTGAGGTGCGTGGCGTTGCGGCAATGGAGGCGGCGCTGCGGGACGCGGAGCGCAGCGGGTTGGCGAGGCGCGGTGTGATCCGCGGCGCGTGCGGCGAGTTCAGCGTGTACCCGGCGCGGCTTGGCGAGATGGCGGTGTACCAGGGAGAGGTGGAGTAGCCGCGAGCAGATTCGGGAACGACGACGAAAGGACGTATCCAATGGGACTACAGTTTCAAAAGGCAACCAAGAAACGAGCGCGGCTGCGCGCCGCAATTGTGGGTCCAGCCGGCAGCGGCAAGACGATCACGTCGCTGCGCATCGCGCCGAGCCTCGGTAAGCGCATCGCGGTGATCGACACTGAGCGTGGCAGCGCCAGCAAGTATGCCGACATGTTCGATTTCGACGCGTTGGAGCTGGATAGCTTCTCGCCGGAAACATACGTGAGCGCCATCAAGCTTGCCGAGCGCGAGGGCTACGACGTTATCATCATCGACTCGCTGAGCCATGCGTGGTCGGGCACCGACGGCGCGCTCGAGCAGGTCGACAACAACATCGTACGATACAAGGGCAACAAGTTCGCCGCGTGGCGTGACATCACGCCGAAGCACAACTCGCTGGTCGACGCTATTCTTCAGAGTAGGTGCCACGTCATCGTGACGATGCGCGCGAAGACGGTGTACGAGATAGTCGAAGAGAACGGCAAAAAGCGACCGGTGAAGATCGGACTCGCGCCCGTACAACGTGACGGCATTGAGTATGAGCTGGACGTGGTTGGCGACATCGACCTCGAGCACAAGATGGTCATCACCAAGTCACGGTGCAGCGCCATCGCCGACAAGGTCTTTCGCGAGCCGGGCGAAGACCTCGGCAACGCACTGCGCGACTGGCTCACCGATGGAGCGGAGCCGCCGACGCCTGCGCCGCCACCCGCAACGAGGCAGCGTAACGATGCGCCACAGAAGCGGGAGACGGCCGCAAACACCACGGCCGACGTCATCTCGCTGCTTGACTCTGCCGCCGATGGCGCCGCTCGCCTCGCCATCGTCAACGGGGCGATGCAGTCCGGCGCTCCGCGTGACGAACTGGCCGACATCCTCGAGGCTGCGCTGCAACGCGCCGATGGCGAGCGCAGTGACATCGCGAAGATGATCCCATCGCTCGGCTTCGACGAGGCGACGCGCCTGCGCCTGCGCGAGGCGTACAAGCGAGGCGCGGCGTGAGCCACATGCCACAGGCGCTGAGTTGGTATCTCGGCCGAGCCGATGGACTCGTTGGTACCGCCAAGAGGCTGCGGGATGCCGGTTGCGATCGTGTCGCCAATGAGGTTGAGCGGGCCGCCGCGTATATCTCCGTTCTCTCAAACGCCGTTGCCAGTCTACAGGCGGAGCGCGACGAGGCACTCGACGAAGTGGGGCGACTGCAAAAGATCAACGGGCTCGAATACGACGCCCGGTGCGACAGCGAGGCGATGCGCGACATGCGCGAGAGGGAGCGTGACCGATGACCTTCCTGCCCACCATGAGCAAACTCACCATTGCTCGCGAATGCGTGCTACCTTGGCGATCGTCGCTGAAGTGGCCACGCACCAACAGCGGCAAGTTTGCGGGCTTCGGCCGCGCCGTGTCGTCGGCTGCCGAGTGCATCGCCGTTATGGGCGACGCGCCCGTTCGCGAGATCGCCGACGCCAATAACCTCGGCGAGGCGGACTTCACGCGGCTGGAGCATGCGGCGTTCTACCTGCGCGACCTGCTCAACGGCGCATGGGGTGACGACCGCCTGCGCAAGGCGGAAACGTCGTGGGCATTCGACGCGGTGACCGGCGCGTGCCGCGAGTTGCCCGGCTACGGCTCGCGCGACTACAGCAAGCGCCGCGACTCGGAGTTCGTCGGCACCGACGACCTGACGCGCATCGGCGCGGATGGGCGGCTCATGGTCGCGGACTACAAGTCCGGCAGGTACACCGCCGACGAAGACCCGCTGCACTATCCGCAGTTGCGGGCGCTGGCGTTGTGCGCGGCGCGCGTGCTCGGCTTCAACGAGGTGGACGTGGCGCTGATTCAGGTGAGCGACACCGGCTGCCACGTGAAGGCGCGTACGATGGACTGCTTCGACCTGGAAGCAGCCGAGGCGGAGCTGCGCGACATCTACGCGCGCATCATGGCGCCGGGCATTGTGGAGCCGCGCGCCGGCAAGCACTGCCACAACCACTACTGCCCCATCATCGCCGAGTGCCCAGCGACGAAGGCCGCAATGGTCGCACTGGAAGACGCGCCGGCCCTGGTGCCGCACATCCGCGACGCGGAGCACGCGGCGTGGACGCGTGAGCGTATCCGCGCCGCAGAGCGCGCGCTGCAACAGGTGAAGGACGCGGTGGACGAGTTCGCGTCGCGCGAGCCAGTGCCGTGCGGCAACGGCAAGTACTACGGCAAGATCGAGAAGACAAAGCGCACGCTGCAAGTCAACGGCGACGTGATGCGCATCCTGGAGGAGCTTGGCGCTGCCGACGCCGTTGAGCACAAGGTGACGCAGGCGGCGCTGAAGCGCGCCATCACGGCGAACAGCGAGCGCGGACAGGCGGCGGCCAGCATGCGCGCCGCGATGGCTGCCATTGAAGAGGCGGGCGGTATCCGCGAGTACAGCTACGTTGGCTTCGGCGAGTTCACCAAGGCTGACGGCGCCGCGGAATGACGCCGTGTCGTGCTATGCGATGGCGTAACGGATGGTGGCGCGACGTGCGCCAAGGAGAATGAGATGGCTCAGTCATTGAATAAGCAACTGTTGATCGGAAACATCGGGCGAGACCCGGAACTGAAGTACACGCAAGGCGGCCAGGCGAAGCTCGCCTTTTCGATCGCCACCAGCGAGAAGTGGCGCACCAAGGATGGTGACGATCGTGAGCGCACCGACTGGCACAACTGCGTGCTGTGGGGCAAGCGCGCCGAGGCGCTGAGTAAGATCCTCAGCAAGGGCGAGCGCGTCTACGTCGAGGGTCGCACCGAGCACGACGAGTACGAGCGCGACGGCGTGAAGAAGTACTTCACCAGCGTCAACGTGTCGGAGGTCGTGCTGCTCGGCGGCAAGGGTGGCGGCGCCAGCCGCAGCGAGTCGCGCGGTGGTGGCGCGCAGGAGGAGTATCCCGAGGCGTACGGCGGCGGCGGCGGCATGGACGACATACCGTTCAGTCGCGCCGAGGGCCCGTGAACCTGCTCACAGCGAGCGGCGCAGAACTGGAGGCGTGCGCCGAGCTGTTTGGCGTGCGCAGTGAACGCAGCAAAGGAGCAGACCTGATGGCGACGACGAAGTTTCAAGTGGGCGACCACGTGCGGGTCCTGGGGTACAACGCCGAGACCGACAGATACACACTGCTCATGGCCAACGGGCTCAAGGTGTCGCAGCCAAGCGGCGTCGTCACCGGGGCAGCGCAACGCCCCACCGAGCCCGCGCCGACGTGCGCGGCGTGTGGCAAACCAGGCGCCCAAGAGTGCCCGACTGCGCCCGGTGGACACGGTCGTTTTGACGGGCATCTGCTCTGCGGCAGCTGCTGGTTCCTCGACGCGAGGATCATCCGGGCCGACATCGCCCGCCGCGCCGCAGCAGCGAAGACCGAGCCGCCGCCAGCGGATGCGCCGCTGCGCGTTGGTGACCGCGTGCACGTCATTCGCACATGCGCCAACTACGCTGTCGGTGCGCCGGGCGTCGTCGTGACCGTCGATGAGGGCTGCGACGGTTACCGGGTCGTCGTTCCGTACCTCGTGGAGACAACCATCGACGGCCGAAGCGCTCGGGTTTGGTGCGGGGGCGACGACCTCCGCCGCATCGACCCGCCCGCCGCCGAGCCGCAGCAGAGCGAGCCGCCGCCAGCGGATGCGCCGCTTCGTGTCGGCGACTGGGCCGAGGTGGCCCCCGACCACCGCGAGTGGCTGCGGCGAAACCATTCTGCGCAAGAAACGCAACGTCTCGCTGCGCTGCCAATGGTGATCACGGCGCGGCTGAGCGACATCAGCGGCGGGCGATTCAGGGCAGAGCACACCGACGGCACCGAAAAGGTGTGGTACGGCACCGTCCTCCGCCGCATCGAAGCGCCCGCCGCCGAGCCGCAGCAGAGCGAGCCGCATGGCTGGGTCGAGGTTGGCGCCTGGGTGCGCTGCCGCGACTGCGGCGTCGTCGGTGAAGTACGTACGCTGTACAGCACAACGGCGAGCATCTGGGACCACGACACCGGGGGCCGCCACTGTTTCATCTCAGACCTGGAGGTGCTCACCAGGTCGCAGCAGAGCGAGCCGGTGGCAGCGCCGGAGCCGCAGCTGTGCGCCCAGTGTGGCGCCGACACGGCGGACCCGTATCACGGCGCGCTGGGCAGCAACGTGTGTATGGAGCGCGCGTACGCCGCGGCGGGCGTCGGTGGCGCCCCGCTTGACGAACGCATCGCCGCAGCGCAGCCGGCCGACGACTGGGCTGAGCGGATGCAACGTCGCTACGGAAGGCACGCGCCGCAGCTGATTGACCCGGAGGAGGTGTGACATGCGCATCAACGTCTACAGCCAGGAGCTGACAAGCGAAGTGCTGCTAGTTCGCAAGGAGAGCAACACGGGCATCGTCTACCACGCTGCGCAGTTGATCTTGCACAGCTCGCCGCGTCTGCATCACCCGCCCGACGACGACGATCGCAGCGCGGTCACGTTCTGGATGCCGAAGTCGCGAGCGCGGCGCGAGGAGATGGCCCGCGCTTTCGAGGAAGCCGCTCGGCTGTTCCGTGAGGCGCCACCAGAAACGGGGTTGGACTAATGCCTGACGACACACGCGAACCGACGCTGCCGAGCATTACGCTGCGGTGGACGGGACAGGACGCGGAGCGAGTTGCGGGCATATTGCGCGGCGACCGCGTGACTCGCTCGGGTGGACCATCCGCCGAGGTGGTGTTGCGTTGTGCCGAAGTGCTGCCCGAGCCGCGCGGCTGGGCGCTGGTGCTGGCCAGCGAGGCGGATGCGGAGCAGGTGGCCGGACTAAAGGCGTTCCTCACCATGCCGCCGGCTGATGAGAACGGGGCCATGTCGGCAATCGCCCGCGCCCGCCTCGTGCAGCTGGACGCGCCGGGTGATGCCGGCACCTGCGCGCGATGCGGCGCCGCGCTGGTAATGCGTCCGGTGTGCCCGTCGTCGACGCCGCAGACCGCGGACGACTGCGAAGCGCCGGGTGACTCGGGTGGCGTGGCGGACGGCCAGCGGCTGCGGACGGCTCTTCAGCTAGCGATGGATGAACCGTCCGATGTTGCGGATATGGATCTGGTGGCCTCGGTGGCGCGTCTCGTCGACGACTACCACGAACAAGTAACTGTCGCCAGCGACGCCATTGCTGCGCTGCGCTCAGCGCGTGACGACGCCGGCGCCATCCGCCGCGAGGCCCGAGCCGAGGTGCTGATGGAGCTGATTGAGGAGCTGCGTGTCTATCCTGCACTGTGGGCATCGTGGGAGGACGTGATTCGACGAGAGGTGCGCGCCATGCTCGCAGATGCCGAGAAGGAGCGACGCGATGGGACCGACTGACGCAGACGATGCCGCACGGAACGCCGGGTCGACTGACTTTGAGTCGCTGCGGGGTTTGCGATGACGCTTACGGTCTACACGTCGCGCATCGACTACAGCGGCCCGGACCGTATCGATATCACGCGCAAGTCAGGATGCCGCGTCGGCAAGTGCTTCGCGCCGTCGTGGAAGATCCTGAAACCGGCGCTGGACGACATGAAGCGCGCCGGCAAGATGCGCGCCGACGCGTCGTTGCTGCCATCGCCGCGAGTGCGCGCCGTCGTGGTGAGCGGCGCCAACGATCTGCACGACGCAGCATGGCGCCGCTACGTTGACGCGTTCACTTCCGAGATGCGCGTATCTTATCGCGAAAACCGCGGCACGTGGGACGACGTCCTGTCCCGCGACGAGGTGACGCTGTGCTGTTACTGCACCGACGCGGCGCACTGTCACCGCCGGCTGGTGGCGGACATGCTGGTGAAACTCGGTGCGACGTATGGAGGTGAAAGGTGACTACCGCCCGCATCGTCGCGCTCTCAGACACGCACATGCACCACGAAAAGCTGCGCGTACCGGACGGCGACATCCTGATCCATGCCGGCGACGCGACCAACGAGGGCTTGCCGTGGGAGTTTCTTGCCTTCGCGAAGTGGTTCGCGGCGCTGCCGCACGCTGCGAAGATCTACGTGCCTGGAAATCATGACCGCGTCGTGCAGGTGTGCCACGAGCGCGGCGAAGACGGCGAGACGTGGCTGCGCGACGCGATGCCCGGCGTGAAGATCCTGATCGACCAGTACATCAACGTCGGCGTCGGCACTGGCCGCGACGTGGAGCTGCTGAAGATCTACGGCACGCCGTGGGTTCCAGCATGCGGCGTGTGGGCGTGGCAGTACGAGCGCGGCAGCGCGGAGCTTTCCGCACGGGCGCTCGCCATTCCGGATTGCGACATCCTGGTGAGCCACGGTCCGGCGTACGGCATCTGCGACGTGGATCGTGCGATGCGGACCGAGGCGCTGGGCTGCGCAGCGTTGCGACACAGGCTTGAGCTTGGCGGCGTGAAGCATCACGTGCATGGGCATATCCACCACTGCGATCCGTGGCGGAACGAAGGCGCGTGGACGACGCACAACGTGGCGTGTCGGGTGGCAGCGTTTGATGTGACGATCGAAGGCGGCGCTGTGGAGGTGACGTAATGGCAAAGCGAAAATCCAAGTCGGCAGCAATCGGCGAGGCGGTCGACCGGCTGGCGGACGCCACGCCGTACGGGCACGCCATGAAGTGCTTGGGTCCCACGATGCTGCTAGACGCTGCCGCGTCTCGGATTCGTGAGCTGGAGGAAACGGTCAAGTGGGTATCCGGGTGCTCCGACGCGTCCGCGCGGTCGTACGTGCGCTGCCGTCACCCCGAGCTGCTCACTGACGACGGGCGGTGCGCCACATGACCCGCTGGCGCTGGCAGTTCACCATCGACACGAGCCGCGCCGCGTTGGCGCGATTCGGCGAGGCGATCATCGACACCGGGGCGCACGTCGTCGACACGCACACGTTCATCAAGGGACGGCTTGGCCGCGACGTGACGGCCGTTGTCATGGTGTCGCTGAACGAGGGCGACGAGGAGCGGTTCGCTGCGATCTGCAAGCCACACTTCGGCGAGATGAAGCCGCCGCCGCTGGTTCAGGTGGGCATGGTGAAGCAGCCCGACGATGGGCACCCAGGGAGGCGACGATGAGCGACAACGATCCGCTAGACGATGACGGGCCGCTAATCTGCGATGCGGATGGGTGCGCACGGTTCGCCACGACCTGGTGCGGAGGCGACGTCGCTGTGTTCTGCTGGGACCACGGCAGACCGTACCGCAAGAACCACAACGGCCCGGACGAGAACGATCTGCTTGACTGCGCGGACGTGCTGGCCGCAGAGGCGCAGGTGCGCCGCGAGACGCTGCTTCGCGTCGCAAAGCGGTGCGTGCAGCTGGCCGAGTTGCAGGCCGCCAGCGTCGACGAGCAGTGCGACGGGCGGACAGCGTTGTTGCGTCTCGCTGACGAGTTGCGGGGTGGCACGTGACGATCTGGCAGGCCGCGGCGTACGGCTCCGTGCTGCTGCTGATGATCGGCGGAGGCGCCGGGTGGGCTGGCTACGTAGTCGGCCGCTACGTCGAGCGGCGGCGCATCGCGACGCTTGCCGTTGCGCTGGTGCGGCGGCGTGCTGATGCGACTGTGGTCGTGTCGGAGGAGGTGCACTAACGTGACGTGGCTGCGCGCCAGCGACGTGGCGGCAGAGTTGCGCTGCAGCCTGCGCCAAGCGTACTCGCTCATGGCGGACATGAACCCGATGCGCGCCGGGCGCATGCTTCGCGTGTCGCGGTTCGAGTTTGACCAATGGTGCGCCGCGCGGCAGCATCGGCGAACATGGCAGCGAGGCTCTACAAGCGCGGGCGGATCTGGTGGACGTGGTTCTACGACGCAGATGGCAGGCGCCGCGTCAAGTCGACAAGATGCCGCGACCACCGCGCCGCAAGCATCGTCGCGCGACAACTCGAGCGCGAGAGCGCCGCTCCGGGAAACGCAGCCTCGGCGGAAACGATCCGCGGCGCCTGCGAGCGCCTCAGAGTAGATCGCGAAAACCGCGGACGGAGCGACGCGACGATCTCGTACTACGAGACCAAGCTCGGCCACATTCTCCGCGTGTTCGGTGCAGACACGTTGCTGTCCGAGGTAGACCCGGTCAGCGTCGATGCGTACATCGCGACGCGGCGCAGCGAGGACGCGTCGATCGCGACGATCGCCAAGGAGTTAGGCGCACTGCGCGGCGCGCTACGGCTCGCGGCGCGGCGCGGTGAGTACGATCGCGACCCGTCGTCGGTGTTACCGGAGGGATGGAGCGGCGGCTACAGGCCGCGCACGCGGAGCCTGACCGAGGACCAGGCACGTGAGCTGATCGCCGAGCTGCGGCACGACAGGGCGGCACACGTGGCGTTCATGCTGGCCACTGGAGCGCGGCTCGGCGAGTCGATCCGTGCGCGGCGCAGCGACATCGACCTAGACCGCCACGTGGTGGCACTGAGAGGCACCAAGACGCCAGGGGCGCGCCGCATCGTCCCCGTGCTGGCCCATGTGGCGGACCTCGCTGCACGCGCCGTATCAGGCGCAGCAAAGGCTGGCCCAGCGTACGCCCCGTGGCCCAACGTGAGGCGTGACATCGCAGCAGCATGCCGCCGCGCGCAGGTGCCGGTGGTGTCGCCGAACGATCTGCGACGGTCAGCGGCTACGTGGTTGATCGAACGCGGCGCGCCGGCCCACCTTGTGGCGTACTACCTCGGCCACGTCGGCAGCCGCATGGTGGAGCGGGTCTATGGCAGGGTCGACGGCGAAGCGCTTGCTAGGGCCTTCGCCGCTGCAGCAGATTTGTAGCACGCACCCGTCGTCACGGTGCGCACTGTGCGCGCCATGCACGGCCGGCGATGGCAGGATCGCGAGATAACACAGCGATATTCGGTGCCGAGGGTCAGAATTGAACTGACGACACGCGGATTTTCAGTCCTGGGGCACAGGCCCTAAGCATCGTGAATATTTATAAATATTCACGAAGTGAAGCACAATCGTAGCAGCGACCTGCAGAAAATCGACCGCCACCCCTTGCGCCTCGTACTACGGATGCGTATTGTAGAGGTGTCGCCGGGACGGACCCGGCAGAGGGAGACTGACATGAGCACCTACGCGATCATCGACTCGAGCAGCACCATCATCGCCCAGGCAGACCGCGAGACCGACGAGCAGGCGCAGTCGTGGTTCGCGGCCTTCGCTGGTCGCGGAAACAGCCTCGTGGTGCTGGACCTCGCCGATGGCGAGGTGGCGGAGACCGGTGACGTCGTATCGGTAGACGATGACGGCGTCGCGACGGTGTGCCGCCTGACCGTCCACGACTACCAGACCGGCGAAGAGCTGGGCGAGCTGAGCGCTGAGCAGGCTGCTGCGTACGCCGCCGAGCTGGCCTCCATGACCGAGTCGGAGCGCGCCGTGGGCGCCGTCGATGGCGAGCGCTACGGCCACCCGGGCAGGACCATTTACGCCTGCTGACGTCCTGCGACGCGACGCCGCTCTCCGGAGCGACGTCGACCGCAGCACGTGAGCTGCCACAGAGGGAGACGCGACATGACCGACTATGACAGCTACCGGACAATGCCCTGGACCTCAGACCACGACGAGTGTGAGGCCGGGTGCGGCGTGGTCATGGCCGAGGGGCGCTACGTCGAGGGCGACCATGGCCACTATTGCTCGCGGCGCTGCCTGTACGAGCAGGAGGGCGACAGCGGCCCCTCCGACGCTTGGCTCCGCCAGCAGGAGCGCAGGCAGATGGGAATCGGCTGATGTCCTGCGACGCGCCCCGTCTCACCCGAGGCGAGGCGACCGCAGCACGTGAGCTGCAGAGGGAGAGACTGAGACCATGACGAATCAAGCAGAGGTCTACGAGCTACACCTGATCGCCAGCGGGTCCGGGCCCCACGATGGCCCCGACAGCACGGCTCGCCTGTTGTCAACGCACGACACGCTCGCGGCCGCGGCGCGTGCGGGCGCGGCCTACCTCGTCGAGCACGGGGCCGCGTGGCTCCAGATCGACGATGGCCATGGCGGCATCACCGACGTGGAGGAGTGCCTCCGCGACGGCGCCGACCGCGGGGCGCCAGATGCCGCGCGCCGTGGCGAAGCGATCCGCCCTGCGGCCCTCGGACCACGGCGCTACTAGACGAGATTCTCCGCGCGAGCGGAGGTGACCCCGAGTTGGTTGTTGCGAGAAAAAGTCCCCACGCATGTGGGGGGAGTGAAACCGAGGAGACCGATGATGCACAGGGCGTTTCAGGGAGCGAATGGCTGGTACGTGGCGGAGGAGGACGAGAGCGGGTTTCATCGCCAGCCGTCGGTTGGTCCGTGGCTGTCGAGATCCGAGGCCGTCCGCGTAGCGCGCGAGCGCAACGAACACAGCGACGATGACGAGGCCGCAGAGTATTGGGGCGGCACCGAGGAGCCATGAACCGCGGCACGTGAGCTGCACGAGAAGAGAAAGGAAGAGCCATGAGCAAAGTAAGATTGTGGGTGCTGGGGGCACCGGATCCAGAAATGGCAGCCATCGAAGCGCTCCTCGCGCAATGCGGTGAGCAGGTGGCCCATGCCACCGTCGGCGGTACGCGCGTGCGGCCCGATCAGGCGTACGCCGATGCGTGCACCTGGCACGACCCGGACCCGGATTCGTGGGACGAGATCATCACGATCGAATGCGGGCCTACCACGCGCGTCACGCAGCGCATCGACCATCACCGCTCCGGAGACCCGGGCCATGGCCGACCACCCGTCGAGTTCCTGGCCGCCAGCTCGATCGGTCAGGTGATCGCAGCGCTTGCGCGGTTGGGGCGGCTCCCGACGGCGTGGGAGCGCTCCGATCTCGCCACCATGCGCCACCCACCAGGGCACATTGGCCTTGGCGCGCGCCCCGGATCGCGGACGCGATCGACGTGGGTCGTGACCACGTCCGCGTTCGACGGGCGAGGCGCCACACTCATCCCCGACGATCTCGTCCTCGTTGCGGCCGCCGATCACTGCCTCGCCGCCGCGTACCGCGGCGAGTGCCCAGGTGTCGACCCTGACGCGCTCATGCGCTGGCGCGTAGAATCGCGCGCCGCGTTCCAGCGCCGCGACCCGGCGCGCTTGCTCGCCGATGTCGAGGCCACACGCGCGGCGCTGCAGAAGGCCCCTACGATCACGCTCGCCTCGGAGCCTCCCCAACCGGTCATCGTCGCCGACATGCGCCGCGACACACCGTGGCCGGAGCTGCCGGAGGCCGCCGCGCGCGAGGGGATCGGTTACGTCTCGGGGCCGCTCGTCGGCCCTGACGGCCGGCGCAAGTTCACGTGCGCCGGAACCCGCGAGCAAGTGCGCGCTTGGCTGGATTGGGCCAAGGCGCCTCTCATCGACGTCTACGGCGATCCCGAGCGGGGCTTCGCGGGCGGCTACGAGCCATGACCCGCACCACCATCACACGCCTCGCCCACGAGACGGGCGCCGCACCGTGGCTCGTGTGGACCGACTTCGGGCCGGTGCTCCGCGACGAGCACGGCGACGAGCCGCTGCGCCTCGGCTCGCTGGCAGAGCTGGAGACGCAGCTACGCGGGTGGGTCGACAGCTGCCGCGTGCACCGACTCGTCAGCGGCATTCACGACCGCCGCAAGCAGCTGGGGCTGACGCAGGCCGAGGCGGCCGAACGCGCCGGCATCACCCAGGGCGCCTGGAGCCACGCCGAGCGCGGCTACCGTGAGCCGCGCCTCGACCTGCTCGAGCGCATGGCGGCGGCGGTGGGGCTGCGCGTGGAGCTGGTCGACGACACGTGATCCTCCGCGGCCTCACCCTCACCCAGGCGCTGCGCTGGCACCTCGAGCGCGCCGGCGATCCCCCCGCTGCTCGTGTGCCGCGCCCTCAACCTGCGAGTCGAAGCGCTGCGGCTGTCGGGGGCGCGGAAGGCGCGGAGCTGCTGGGCCCGGGCGGAAACGCGGCACATGTCGGGCGCTTGCGGAGTCCGGACCGACGATGATCACAAATCGACACCAACCCCTTGACACGGACCCCGCGAAGCCTCATACTCTGGACATGTCGAAGCGACACACCGCGGGACGCAGCAAGCACGACAGCCGCCCCCGGCGCGAGTCGCTCAGCAAGCGCCTGGGCCGCGTGGCCCGCCGCATCAAGGCGCGCGACGACAACCGCTGCGTGTACTGCGGCTCGGACGGCGACGGTGCGCACCTGCACCTGGACCACCTCACGCCACGCAGCGCTGGCGGCGCGGACGTGGCGAGCAACCTCGTCACCGCATGCCGGCGCTGCAATACGGCGCGACAGAATATGTCCGTCGCGCAGTGGTCGGCGTATGCTCGTACCGTGTACGGCCTGACTTTCTCGGCGCGGCAGATTCGCGCCCTGGCGCGCCGACGCCTTCCGGAGGCAGCATGATCCACTACTACGCACAACCCTGCAGTGACCGCCTCCTGGCGATCCTCCGCACCCGCAACGACGACGGTCAGCCCGAGCTGGTCGTCGCGTGGCAGTACGACGACGCAGACGGCGCCGACCTGACCATCACCCGAGCGGATGGCAGCGAGCCGTCGCCGAGCGAGGAGGCGCACATCATGGCGACCCTCGCGGCGAACCGGGTGGAGCCGATCTGACAGTCACCCGCGACTAGTCGCCCTTGATTGGTACGACGATACAGCCATGACCAGCATCATCATAACGACCGCGCCGCACGAAGACGGCCAGCGGATAACGGCTGCGCGCGACGGCGTCGCGCTGGCGTGGCTCCAGGTGGGGCTGCATGCGCGGTGGTCGCAGTGGGGCGAGCCGATGGGCTCCCCGGATCCACTCGCTGGGCGCAACGCGATCCGTGAGCACCTGCTGAGGACCGGCAGCGCGATCCGGCCCGCCCGCGAGCGCGCGCCATGCTGACCTCCGCCGCCATCCGCCGCATCGTGCGCGAGGAGCGCTGCGCCGCCCCGGTGCTGGAGTAGCAGTGCCCTACGCTGACGGAACGTGCCGCTCGTGTGGAGACGAGCCCGAGCCGGGGCGCACCCGCTGTGCCCGCTGTGCCGCGCGCCGTCGCCGCGATGCCGCTGCGCTCCGTGCCGCAAGGCGCCGCGCCGGGCTGTGCCTGACGTGTGGCGCCAAGGCGGTGCGTGACCGCGCCTACTGCGCCGCGCATCTCGAGGCGTACCGCGCCCGCGCCCGTGGCGAGCCGGGGCTGTGCGTGACGTGTGGCGCCGCCACGGAGGGCGATGCGGTGCGGTGTGCGTATCACCAGGAGCTACGTCGCGAGGCCCAGCGGAGGCGGCGGGCGGCGGAGTGATGGGAATCGTCAGAAATCGACACGGCAGGGCTTGGCCTGGACCCATAGAAGCCTCATACTAGGGACATGAACGAGACACGCACCACCATCCGCTGCAACGCCCACAAGCTCATCGACGCCATCTTCGCGAGCGCCACCGCGTGTCGCGCCTACGATCTGCAGAGCGGCTTCGTGGGCGTCGACTGCGATGCCTCGGTGGCTCGCTCCACGTACGAGAGCATGCGCCGGTCCGGCTGCAAGCCCGGGTTCCGCTACGAGCACGAGGCCAAGCCGTTGCGCGACGGTGGTAGCCGCCCGCCGCGCTACGTCGTGCGGATCCACATGAGCCTGTGGTACGAAATCGAAGCTCCCGCGCCCGCAATGCTGCGCCAGCGAAGGGCGGCGTGAGCCGTGACCAGCGACACCACGGGCACACGCATCCGCGCCGCCAGGGAAGCCGCGGGGCTGACCCAGGCGGAGCTTGCGCGGCGTGCGGGCATGTCACGGGCGCAGCTGCACCAGCTGGAAACGGACTGGCGCGGACGGGTGCCCGATGTGCGGACTGTGCGCAAGTTGGCGGATGAATTGGGCGTTGCGTGGGCGGACCTGTATCCGTAGAAAAATATGAGCGTGACCCCTTGCGTCGTGTATAGCCGTGGCTATACTAGGGACATGAACGAGACGATGACCACCGCGTCGACCTGGACCCACCCCTTCGAAGCCGCCGGCCTCGGCAAGGCGCCGTTCCGCTGCGTTGGTCGCGAGTCGTTCGCGGCAGGCGGCGGCGCTGGCCCCGGCGTGCGCGTCCTCGGCGAGACCAGCGATGGTGTACGCATCGAAACGTCGCCAGGCACCAGCTGCGACTACTGCGGCACGTACATCATCAACGCGTTCTGGATCCTCTCGTCCGACGCGCGCCGCTTCAAGGTCGGCTGTGACTGCGTCGCGAAGACCAAGGACGCCGCGCTGACGAAGCAGGTCAAGCGCCTCGTGTCGGAGGCTGCCGCGGCGAAGCGCAAGGCTCGCAACGCGGCACGGCGCGACGCGCGCCGCAACGGGCCGGCGAGTGCGGCGCAGATCGCGTACGCGCAGGAGCTTGGCGCGACGGCTGAGCAGGTGAGCGGCATCACGTTGGCGGACTGCTCGGCGCTGATCGACTCGCTGCGGAGGGTGTCGTGACCCTGCGCGACGCAGCGGCGCGGCTCGTCAAGGCGATTGCCCGCGCCACCGAGGAGCATGGCTCGCCAAACCGGTTCTGGTTTCGCGAGTTGGAGCAATACGGTGGCCCGCCAGCGATGATCGCTGGTCGCGCGGCGCGACTCTACCGGGATCGCCTGTCTACCGAGGCGGACGCCTGGCTAGTGAACGGGGCGATTGAGGTTGGCGCCGTGATCTGCGGCGTGTGTGAGCATGAGTGGTGCGGCCCAGCCGACATGCCCAGCGGAGAACCGGCACCGTGCCCGAGGTGTGGCAACAAGTACGAGGATCATGTTGTCCGCGGCTCGTGACCACAAAAGCGAAAACGCCCCCGACCCGCAAGGGCCAGGGGCGTCGGGGTGATGTGATGGTGTCGTGCTACCTGCAGCAACGAGGCAACATGATCTGTACCTGCGGCAACGAGACGGACCATGAGATCGCGCGCCGCGAGACGGCGGATGGCGTCACCGTCTACCTGTGGAGCGACGGTGCGGTCACGGGGCGCATGGGCTTCGCGCTGCGCGGCGTGACCCTGGTTCGCCCGAAGACCGCCGAGGCGATCCGTCGCGAGCGCGCTGCTGGTTGGATGCTAATGGGCGACGTGTGCCTGTACGACCTTGACGAGGTCGGCGCGCTCTACGACGCGTGCCGCTGGGCAGCGCGCCGCGGGCTCGGAGTCGCCGGGGCGCGGGAGCGATTGGTCAACAGCAAGGGTCCACGCGTCACGCCTCACTGGGAGGTGTACCAGACGGACCGTGACGGCAACCCGCGTGTCCGCGTGTGGCGGCTGCCGCGCATTGCCTGGCATGGCCTTGCCGTGTGGGATGAGGTTGCGCCCGGGCACTCGCGCGGGCGCTACCTGGTGTGCACCGTGGACCGCGACGGCGTCGCGGAGTCCACCGGCATGTACTTCTCCAACCTGCGCGACCTCGCGGCGTACCTGGACGAGGTTCGCGCGTCGTGACAACGGTCCGCCTACGCCTCGGTGCTCAGCAAGCCAGCGCGTTGCAGATCAACCTGACCGACCCGGCGCACGACGTCGACCGCGAGCCGTGGTGGCCCGTGGTGGAGCGCGACGCGCTGGTATTCGCCGACACGGACCGCGACCGCGTCGCATCGCTGCTCACCGACATGGCAAACAGCGAGGACGCGCAGCACGAGGCGACAGGTTGCCGATATGCCGCCGCGGCGCGGGATGCGCTGACGCGGTTGGTGGCGCGATGTCGCGCCTAGCAGCTCACGAAGCTGAACGGCGCGGCCACCGTCGTGCAGTGCCGCGCCGCGGCCTCCAGCGCCTTCTTGACGCGCGTTCGCGCTCCCATGGTGGCAGGCAGCGCCGACAGCGCGCCGAGCGCGTAATCGCAGCCTGAGCCGCCTGCGTGGTAGCCACAGCCGACGCCGTGTACGCCGAGCTTGCAGTCGACGTTGAAGATCTGCCCGCCCACGCCGATGAGCAGGTCCATGCCCGCTGGCTCGAGCCCCACGTCGCCGAACGCCGTGTCGATCATCGGCACCACTTCGCCGAGCAGCCAGCGCCACGGGTCGCCTCCGCCGTAGCGCGCAACGTTGACGTGGCGGATCAGATTGTCGGCGCGGCACTCGCCAGCGTAGCCCCACACCGCGCCGCGCCGCGACCACACCTTGCGCTCGCTGCAGATCGTCGTGCTGACGCCCCACGACACGGCGGAGTCGGCACCGATGGTCACGGTGCCGTTGTGTTCGACGGCTGCGATGCAAGTCACGCGTTGCCCCCGGCGCCGCTGTACATGCTTCGCGTGTCGACGTAGCAGCGCAGGCAGACGAGCCACCAGTCGCCGCGTGGCGACGATGCGGTGTGCCACGCGTGGCCGCGTGCATCGGTGCACGGACCGACGCACCGGGCCGACTCGCTGTGCAGCAATCCGCAGGCGACGCAATCGGTTCCAGAATCGGCAGACTTGCTCATGCGCACCTCGGCTGGTTACCTGCCCACCCGTACTTCGGAGATTCGATCGTTTCGCCACTGGCGTCGTAGTACTTGTACGACCCGGGCCATCCGGGCGCCCACGAATAGCAGCGCTTCTGACCGCACCGCTCGCACTTGTCGAAGCGTGCGTAGCCGTACGTGTGCGTGGTCTGCCAGTTGTGCTCGGTCGTGATCATGGCTCACACCATCGACTGGTAGAGCCAGCCGAAGCCGGCGCAGAACAGGCTCAGCAGGATCGAGGTGACCAGCGGCGAAAGCGCCTTGGTCACCGCGTCATCGGCGTCGTCGTCCTTGGGCGGCTTCTGGAAAACCAGCATCGTCACCAGCGCGGAGATGCCGCACGCGTGCCAGAACCCGATCGCAGCCACACCAAGCGGCACGACGAACCAGCCCCACAGCAGCGAAAGCGACCAGCCGCGTGCAACCAGTGCCAACACCGTGCCCACGAACCACGCGGCCACGAGGCCGCATCCGACGACTTCACTCTTCTTCGCCATGTTGTTCCCTCCGTCGCAGTATTCGCAGGCCCTGCGCGGCCGTTGTTCCGCTACGCCGCACCCCGCTGCGCTTCGACGACGACGCCCTCCACAACGCATCGCCTGTTGACGATCGGCACGCCGTGGAGATGTACGTCACCGCTCGGCGTCATGTAGCCCAAGCCGAAGCCGTGCTGATACTCACGCTGCGCCACCAGCTTGTTGCGGTAGTCGTGCGCCACGTCGTCGCGCGCCAGCCACCCGAAGCACGACGCCACGTGCTTGTCGCCGGTCGACGTGCCGAGGTACACCGTCTGCATGCGGTGAAGGTGGCCGATCACAACGTTGCAGCCGCCGTCGACCAGAGCTTGCTGCGCCGCGTATTTGCCGTGCTTGCCGAGGTCGTGCGTGCAGTACAGCTTGCCGAGCCACACGCCATCGCCGTAGTCGCACCATTCCCAGCCGCGCTCGTCCAGCTGCAGAAGCGACGGGATGCTGACCATGCCGAACAGCTCCGGAGCGCGGTCCCACAGGTAGCGGCGCAGCCGGTCCTCGTGGTTGCCGAGCGTGATGATCTTTCGCTGCACGCCTGGGATCGCGTCTAGCTGGTCCAGCAGCTCACGACACACCGCGATCTCGCCCTCGAGCTGCCCGCGGCGTTGCGGGTGACGGCTGTGCGTAGACACTGTGTAGCAGTCCGCGAAGTCGCCGTTGTGCACGATGATGCTCGGCCGAAACACCTGTGCCGCGAGCAGCATCGTGTTCCACGCCGCCACGTCGTGATACGGCGCGTGCGTGTCCGGAATGAATAGGATGCGATGCAGCCACTCTGGCTGCGGCGCGTAGTTCTGCGGCAGATGCGCAACGCGCGGACGCGGCCCACTGGCAGCGAGCATGTCGCACCGCGGCGAGGCGGGCTCCGTGTCGTGACGAGTCCAGTCAACGTTGCCGTTTCGCACCGCGCTCGTTTCGTAACGTACGCTGCGCAACGTCGGCGGGTCACTCGTCGCACCGCGACTCGACAAGCCGCCACTTGGCGAACCGCAATGCCGCGCCCGCGCCCGCCGCGCCGTCGACTCGTTGACTCCGTACGCAACGGCAAGCTCGGCGTTGGACCGCGACCAGTCGGCGCGCGACCAGTCGATGCCGACGTTCCTCACTGCGACACCCCGCGCGACATGAGCCGTTCTCGCAGGTCGCAGATGCGCATCCACACCGCGAAGCCCATTGCGGCGGTGCGTAGCGCATCGTCGGCAAGATCCGGGTCGATGTGGCGCACCTTGGTCCATTCCACGAAGCCCCATCCCGCAACGTCCAGCGCCTCCTCTGCCCACTCGTTGCAGATGTAGCCAGCCGGTAGCCGGAACGACTTGTCGCCGTAGTCGCGCTGCCCCTGCGCCATACGCGCCTCCAGCTGCGACATGAACGCGCCCCACTTGCCGCGCTTGTAGTAGCCGAGTTCGCCGACCTCGCCAGCAAGCGCCGTTGCGTAGGTGGGCCACGCCGCCAATGGTTCGCTGCTATCGCCGTCCATCTGCTCCTCCTCGCTTGAGATGCGCCAGCAATCCAGCCATCTCGTCACGCCGCATAGCACGACACATCGCGGCGATTAGTTCGCGCATGAACGGGTCGCGCAGGATCGTTCGCAGTTCATCGTCGCTCATGTCCTCGCGTCGTGCTATGTTGTGGCCTGCAAAGGCCGCGCAGGGCCTCAAATGCTGCGACAATTGCCCAGCCTCTCCAGCTCGGCCGCCCGCACTCGCATCTCGTTCACGATCCACTGTCTCTCGCCGGCAAGTGCCGCGTCGCTGCGTTTCGGCCACTGCCGAATGCGCTCCTCGATCTGCGCGAACCGGTGCGCCATGTCCATGCACCGCTTCGCCTTCGCCACGTCGAAGCACGGCAGCCGTGGCTCACTGAACCGGCGCGCCTGCACCGTGGCGCGCTCGGCAAGCTGCCGCGCGCTCATTGCGATCTGGCGCCAACCGAGCACGGATGGCGTCGGGCTGCTGTCGGGTGCGGCGGTCATAGGCATGCCTCGGATCCGCTGCCGCTGCAGTCACCGGTATGCGACAGGTGCGCCGGCACGAGCAGGTGGAGCGTCACGGTGTCGTTGTGGTCACACATCGCTACCTCACCAGCGGCAACCGCCGCGCCCAGTTCAGATCCAGATAGGCACCCTCGGCGCCATCACGAAACCCGACATGCCGATGCGACCCGCTCCGCTGCCACACCGCCCACGCTGGCCAGTACGCGGGCCACGACGGCTCGTCCGCCGCGGTGTAGTGCGCCACCCATGGCGAGAACCGCTCCAGCCATTGCGGCCTGCCAAGCGTCACGTAGTGCGACGGCGACATGTACACGAGGCAGTCGCCGTACTCGGTGGCGAGCACGTCGGCGATGCGCTCGCCCTTCGCGTTGTGCGCCGCGGCGTCAACGGGACCATCGGCGCCGCTGTCGTTGTACTCAAGATCCAGCGCCGGTACGATGTCGCCGGCTGCGATGTGCGCAAGGTCCATCTGCGCCTGGAACGACGCGAGTTGCGCATCGACGCTCTGTTGCTGCCGAAAGAACATGTACGCACCGACACGCAGCCCAGCGGCGCGCGCGTCGGCGATGTGTCGGGCGAAGTGGCGATCTGCCGACGTCCCGTAACACGCCCGCGCGATGCAGAACGCGTAGTCGCGCGCGAGCAGATCCCAGCGCAACAGCGACGGCGGCTGATGGTGCGAGATGTCGATGCCGGCAACGTCGTTCAATTCGGCTGAACTTTCGTGCGCGGCGGGCCCCGATATTCCAGATGGAATATTTTCATTCCGTTCGGAATAATTCACGTCAGCATCGTTGCCGTCAGGCGCGAACCCTCGCTCAAAGTGCCATGCGATGACGGCGCGGTCTGTACCCTCGCCGTGGATGCCGTCAGCGCCGCCGCTCCCTGCGACCATGCGCGCCGGCTCGCCGCCCCACCGCAGCAGGTAGCGTTGCAGCACGGCGACGTCGGTGCCACGGTCGCCGCGCCTCGTGATACGCGGTGGTGTTTCGGCGTGGGCAGGGTTGGTCATGCTGCGTCTCCTGGGAAGAGCGACGCCTGCGCTTCGGGCTCCCACGCTACAATGCGTGCCTGTGCGATGGCGGCATAGTCCTCGTCTTGCTCAATGCCGATGAACGAGAAGCCCTCCAGCTTCGCGGCTATGCCCGTGGTACCGCTGCCGCAGAATGGATCGAGGATCGTGCCGCCCGGTGGCGTGATGAGGCGGGCGAGCCAGGACATAAGAGACAACGGCTTGACGGTGCTGTGTTTGTTGGCGCGCCCGCTGCGCTCGTCGCGCGGTAGCTCTGCACAGCCACGCTCCCGTTCGCGCGTGGACGCTTTGGCGCAGTAGTAGAAGCGTGAGGCGCCACCGGTGTCACGGAAGCCGGGAAGCACAACCGACGACGACGACGACGACGACGACGACGCATATCCCATGCCGCGACCAGTGGTAGCGCCACGATTTAGTGTGCCGCCGGCAAATCCTGGACGCTCCCCACTCTGCTCGTCCAGCTCAGCGGCGGCGACCTCATCCAACACCACATTCGCCGGCCATCGCCCGCCGGGGTGACACGTGATGCCCTCGCCCGGTGGCGCCGCGATCTTCTCCGTATCGGGCTGCGCAGTGTTGCCGCTGCGCTTCCACGATTCGGGTCGGTCCGGCTCGTTCCAGTCCGTCGCAATGCGGCACGCGTCGATGTTGATCGCGCCGGTGCCATGGGCGAGGACGTTGGCGGCAATGGTCTTCTCGGCGAGCGGCTTGCGACACAGCCACCAATCCTCTGCCGCGGGCTTCAGTGCAGTTCCCCACCCGGACCATTGTTGCGCCTCGGCACTGGATGGCGCAGTGACAGCTACGGCGATCGGTGGCGCAGTGCCCACGCCCACGCCGTAGCTGCCGCCCTTGTCCTTGCACGACACCGCGGCATTGCCGCCGAGTTTGCGCGACCCTACGACGCGCGGCTTTTCGCCGAGGTGCTTGTCAATCGCCTTAGGCACTGACAGGCTCTTCGGAAATCCTGAACCGAACAAATGCGTCACGCGATCTCTCACCTCAAAGCCGGAGTTCTCCAACGCCATGCCGGTCCAGTGCGAAGTGCGCGGCAGTGCCCACACCAGCGCGTGACCTCCCGGTTTCAGCACGCGCAGCGCCTCGCGCATCACCTCGGTGAGCCATGCAATCCACCGGTCGCGACCCCCCTTGTCGCTGTCCCACGACTCACACATGAACGAGATGCCTGCCGGCGGATCTGTCACCACAGCATCAACGCTGCAGTCCGGCATGCCGCGCATCACCTCGATGCAGTCTCCAACGATGACGCGTTGCTCACTCATACGCCGCGCCGCATAGCACGACACATCACCCAGCCAAGCCCCGGAACAGCGACGGCTGCGCCGGCTCATTGTTGCATGCTGGCGAGAACCAGATCACCTCCAGCTCAGTCGTCTTGCTGCCCGAGTACGTGTGCCGGCCGCGAGACCAGCGATACTCGGACCACCCCGGCATGTCGTGCTCGCCTTGGTGCCCACACAGCGCAACGCGCAGGTTCTCGTTTGCGCGACACCACTCCGCGACGGCCCCGGCGACGCTGCCGGAGCCGTAGACGCCTTCGAAGCCGTCATAGGGCGGGTCCATGAAGCACGCGGTGTCGTCGCCGCCGTAGTGGTGATTCAGGCAGCGCGACCAGTCGCCGTGAATGACGCGGACGCGCTCTAGCCGGTCGGCGAGTTGTCGCAACCAGCGCAGCGCAACACGCCCCGACGATGTGAGCATCTCCGGATCGCCCCTCCCGGCGTTGCCGCTGTGGGGGACTTGGCCGATGGCTTGGACGCCCCTCCCGGCGTCGCTGCTGTGGGGGACTTGGCCGATGGCTTGGACGCCCCTGCCGGCGTCGCTGCTGTGGGGGACTTGGCCGAACCAATCGCACCACCCCGATCCGATCCACGCGCACTGCCCCCATAGCCACCAGCCAGCGACCTTGGCGTCACCTGGCCAGTCCGGGTCCTGCAGCTCAGCGCCGAGTCGTTCGCGCTGTTGCATGAGCCAGCCATGGCGCGCGCCCATGTCGATGTGACTCACAGGGTAGTCGGCCCACTCTGCGACCGCGTCGGGCTGGTGCTTCGTGCACCGCCAAAAATTGGCGACCATGCCGTTGAGATCGCCGATAACTTCCAGCGACGCGGGCCGCGGCGCACCGAGCAGGACGGCTGCGCTGCCGCAGAACGGTTCGATGTATTGCTTTGGCGAACCGAAGCGCCGCCACACCTCGTCGACGACTGCGCTTTTTCCGCCGAAGTACGGCCAGGGAGCCTTCATGCGCGCCGCATAGCACGACACACTAGCCCACCAGCTCCACACCATCCGCAGCGAGCCGCGCGATCAGCTCCGCCACCTCGTCCATCCCACCGTCGCCAAGCGCACCGGGTTTACCCTCGGGCCACATGATGTACCCGGGCACACGTGGCGCACCGCTATCAGGCGGCTCGTCCGCGGCGACAGGCGGCGCAACAGCGCGGTCGTGACACCACGGCGGGAGCGACACGTAGCCCAGCAGCGCTGGGTCGCTCGCCGGTCGCTCCGTGATGCGCCACGACGTGCCCTCGTTGGCCCCGATGGTCCGCTCGCCCGACGTGTCGGCATCGATGACGCGGCACCCGTGACGCTGCCACGCCTCGGTGCCGCGCTTGCTGATGCGCCAGTCGCCTGGGCGCGGGATGTACCCGTGCGCGCGTGTACGCCACAGACCGAGGCGCTGCGCGTCCTGCTGCATCTCCAGCCCGCTAACACGGTACGCGTGCGGCAACGTCTCGCCCGGCAGCAACGCCATACGCCCCGCGAAGCACCCGCCAGCAACGCACCAGTCACCCGACGTGAGGCCGAGCTTCGTCTCGCGACCTCCGATGACGCGCGTGGCCGGCGCGAAGTACTCCGCGATGCGCGGTCCAGTGTTGTGGCCGCGCGTCTCGAGGTTCCCGCGTGCCAGCTCAGCGTACGACGCTTCGATGCACCGCTCCGCGTAGCTGCGCGCCGGGTCCTGCCATGGGTCTGTGGGCGGCATGTCGGTCGCGTCGTCAGCGGGTCGCATCAGCACCAGCGTCATGCTGTAATCCACATGATTCTCACCGTGCGACGTGTCGGTGCTGCGCTGGACGATCTGTGCCGTCGTCTCGTTGGACTCGGCCGGATGCGTAGGGAGACCCCAGTCGACGCCACGCGGAACGTGCCACCCGTACAGGTAGCGCACCGCGAGCCCCGCAGGCGTGGCGCACCAGTGCTTGCCCACGTTGCCGACGACACCCGGAGCGGCGACGCCGCGATCGGTGAGCGCCGCTGCGATGTCGGCGTCGATGGCAGCGCTGTGCTTGGCGCCGTCATCGTTGGCTCGCGCCGCCGGTTTGCCTGATGACGCAGCAAGCCACAGCTGTTGTGTGTGCGGCCGGTTCTTCAGCCACGCCGATTCCCACCGCGCATCAAGCACGTTCGGCACCGGCAGCAGCGCGCCTAGCCTGTGCGCCCACTCCTCAGCGTCGGCATACGACACGTTGATGCGCTTACCGTCGATGCGCAGGGCATCGCGTGACACGTCCCAGCGCGAGCCGTTGCGCAGCGTGATGGTCGCCCAGTCGTGTTGCGCGGTCACTTCTCGGCGTCCTCCACGCACTTGCCCCACTGGCCGAGACAGAAATTAAGGCACTTGTCGAGATCGGGCTGACGCTTCTCATGCGCCTCGTGGCACTTCTGGGCGCAATACACCAGTCTATGGTGACACCGGTGTCGCGCCTCGTTGTCGTCGGGCCGGTGCCCGTCGCCATGCATCGGCGCCGCATTAGCGAGCAGCGCAGCGAACAGGATCGCGGCGAGCTTCACAGCTCCTCCGCAATCTCATCGACGCACACCGCAACGCATCGCATCGCGTCCGGCATGCACGCCACACCGCCGTCCACCGCCTCCAGCGCGGCGCGCATGCAGTCGTTCAGCGCGTAGCCGCACTCGCGGTTACACTCCGCATCGTCGCCGCACGCGTCGATGCACAGGTCCACCGTGTCGACGCAAGCCTCGGCGTCGTCCAGCGCGTCGCCGAGCTGCCGCGCGCACGAATCCGCACCGCTGACACAATCGCCGAAACAGTCCACGGCGCCGTCGACCGCTGGGATGCAGGTCAGTCCGAGCAGCGCCAATGTCAGCGCGGCTACACTTCGCCTCACGATACTCATCGCATCCACCTCATGCGTGCCGCATAGCACGACACGTTTTGCCCACCGCGGCGCTCCAGGTAGACAACTTTGTCCCGCAGAAATAGAAAACGCCGCCACCCGGCCCGGGAGGGACAAGCCAGGTGGCGGCGCAAGTTGCAGCCGCGACGATGCGCGGCGAAGGCCCAGGCGCGGCCCGGACTCCAGTGTAATCTATGGTGACGGCGCGCAGGAGTCGTAGCCGCGCTGTGCCGCTTCGATGCGCTCAGGTGGCGCCGGGTGCGTCGTCGCGGTCCCGCCACCGGTGCTGCGCAGAAACGCGGTGAACCCGCTCAGATGGCAGCTGACTAGCGCCAATGCGCAGCCAGCCACCGAGTCGGCGTACAGCTCGCGCTCGTGGTCGGACATGTCGACGCGTCGCGACAGGGCGTGATCGGCGTGTGCCAACTCATGCGCGAAGATGCCGATCGGCGCGCCCGGTCCGAGGTTGTCGCCGAGCATCTCCATCGCGCCGCGGTCGAACTCGATCTCAGCGGTGCGCGCGTCCGGGTCAATCTCGATCGTCGCGATCGGCGGGTAGTCATACGTCGGCTTCAGCACGACGTGATCCGGCACGGCGAGGCTCGGCGAGCGACGCTCCCTCACGAGCCGCAGCCCCTGTACCGCGATGGCGTAGGCCATCTCTGCGCTCAGCTCGCCGCACGGGCAGTAGCGGGCGACGCGTGCTTGCTGGCACCCGCTCAGAATTGTCAGAACGAGGACCAACAGCAACGCGCGCACGGCTTACTCCTTTGGGCGACGACGGCGACGCAGCTCGGCGTCAATGTCCTTGTCGACTGCGTCCCGCTGCTCTTTGCTGTCACCCGCGGCGCGCTTGTACAGCGCGGCGATGACGTCCAGCAGCCTGTCGATCCACTTCACTTGCGCAACTCCCGCTCGTACAGCCGCACGCCGCGCACGCACGCAACGTCACGGTCGGCGACCACGTCGGCGTCGGTCTGGTAATCCTCGAGGCACCGTTCCTGAGCCGCCTCGTATGGCCCGACGACGAAAGGGCAGCACCCCGACAGCGCGTTCGCGATCACGATGACCAGCCCGAACAGCAGGATCTTCAACTCCACACTCATGTCAGCCTCGCCTCGTTCCGTGCGCGACGTCGCGCCGAGCACCCGGCGTCGTAGCCGTCGTCAAACGCGTCGCGCTCCCTCTCGTTCCACACGTCGTCGGCCTGCGCCGGGATGCGATCCAGCAGGCCAATGGCACCGCGGCGCCAGCCCATCATGTAGGCGCGCATCGCGGACGAGTCGTCCAACTGCTCTACGTTCTCCATGTGGCCCTCTCGTATGCCGCCGCGGCGAGCGCCAACTTTTCCAGCAGCAGCTTCGCAAGCCGGTCCACGGTGAACTGTCGCGGACTACCGGACCAGCTCATGTGGTGCGGCCCAGCGTCGCCGTCCAGTTCGATACGGATCGACATGCGAGATGCGCCACAGCCCTTCACGAGCCGCATCGCCTGCCTGAACGTCAACGGCCGATCCATGTCACCAGCGCAACAGCAACACGCTCACGATCGCGAGCAGCGTTGAGAAGAGTCGCTCAACCCAGTGCACGGCGCCGCTCCTGTCGACTCTCGTGGCACCCGTCACACAGCGTCAGTATCCAACCGCCGCCACGCCGGCTGCCAGCCGCCCCGCAGTTCTCACAGGTTCGCGCACACTCCTCCTCAGCGGTGCGAATCAGCGCCTCGGCGGTGTCATAATCGCTGCTTTCGTGATACACTCGCAGTCCGCCGAACTTTTCCTTGACCTGCGTCACCGTGACACCACCGAGATCAGCGAGCTGTTCACCGAGTCGCTCCACGATCGGAACCCATCCGTCACCGACGTCGACGCCGCAGCGTACGTTTTGGTAAATCGGCATGCGCGCAATCATGTCTGCCAGTTTGCTCATGCGGGCCGCATAGCACGACACACCACGGCTACTGCGCTGGCGGAACGGCGGGCTTCGTAGCGCGCAGGTTCAGCAGCGCGAACGCCACGGTCAGCCCAGCGACCAGCGACTCCATCCACGGCCGACCAGCAATTAGCAGCGGTGCAGCGGTACCGGCCGCGCCGATGAGCGCGCCGCGCAACGTGGGCAGCATGGCCCGCCACTGCTCGGCGAGCGGCACGCCGTCCTGGTACTTCGCGGCGATCCACGTGACCAGCACGAGGACCGAGCCGACCATTGGGCCGAGCATGCCAGAGGTGAGTGCGTTTGCGATTGTCTGCTCGTCCATGGTTCTATCCGATCGCGAATTGCGCGCCGACGTAGGCGCTGAGAAAGATCGTACCGACGAGGAACAGTGAGCCTACGACCCACCGTCCCCAGTGTCGCCGCGACTCCTTGACGTCGCACACCGCGGCCTCAACCACCGCGAGGCGCTTGTCGATGTCGTGGACCTTCTCTTCGATCCGGTCCAGCTGCGTCTGTCCAGGGCCTCGCATCATGTGGCTATCCGAAGTTGTGCGTCATGAGCTTGTAGACGTGGAACACGTATGACGTCTCGTTGGCTGAGTCGGGCGTGAACGTAGCCAGCACGTTGCCGCCGCTTGCCTCGAGGGTGCGCGCCCATGCCTCGTCGTCCTCACCATCTTGCCCGCCGCTTGAGCCGATCGCCGACGCTGTTCCAGAGATGCACTTGAATCCGAGGATCACGTTGTACCAGGCGCCGTGTGGCGTCGTTGCGTCGAACGCCAGCAGCCGCAACGCGTACACAGACACCTCGTCGTCCGCCATTGCGATCGTGGCGAGCGTCGTCTTGCCCGCTCCGCCCGCGAGTGCCCCGGAGCCGCTCGCGACCAGTTCGCCCCAGGAGCCACGGATCGATGGGTTGATCGCAGCCACGCCGCCGAACGTGGCGTCGCTGACGTTGTCCTCGTCGTCCAGTTCGCCAGCGCACAGGACCTCGCGCCCAGATACGGTAGGGACGTACCACTTTACCTCGGCGCTCATCGCGGCGGATGGCCGCGACGTGCTCGGGTCGATGCCGCCCGCAACCGTGGCCTTCAGCACGCCAGCGGTGCCTGCCTCGCCAGCGGTGAACGACACGGTCTGATTCACGCTGCCCGATGGCGTCAACGTGTAGTCGCTGTCGTCGGTGGTCTCGTCGGTGCGCGATACCGCCCACGTCACCGGAGCAACGCCAGCGATGTCGTCTAGCGTCGCGACGATCGCGCCACCGGCGGCGACAGCGACCTTGGCACCGACCGCGGCGCCGTTGATCGAAAATGCGGGACTCGGTGTCGTCGGCATCAGGAGAATCCGTATCGGTGCCGCGCGTCCTGGATGCCCTCGGGCTCACCGGTCGGCGCGGTTGGGTTCGTGGCAACGATCGCGTCCAGGTACGCCACGATCAGGTCGTCGAGTTTGCTAGGCGCCGCGAGCGTGTTGGTGCTGTCCGCTGCGCCGTGCGTGTCAGGCGATGCGATCTGCACGCGGTGCCGCTCGTAGCAGCGCTCACGCAGGTCAGCGCTCAGCACCGTGGCTTGCGCCAACGTCTGCGCGGCTGGCGCAACGGGCACGTTCGTGCCGTCGTCGTGGTCCTCGGTGTGCCACGGGTTGCTGCTGCCGCCCACCGGCGCGTTGCCGCCGAGGTTGTACTCTGTAGTGCTGGTCAGCAGGTGACCGAGCAGCGCCTCGTGGAGCAGGTTCAACGTGGCGATGGCGGCTGCCTGCGAGCCGGTGCCGTGCGCGTGGACGCCGTTGGTGATGTCCGCCGACACGTGCACGCTGCCGCTCGTTAGTTCGCGGTGCGCCTCGTAGTTGGTGAGCAGGTCCGCGACGCCCGTCTGCAGGTCGGTTCCTGCCGAAGCGACAGTGACGCCAACGAGCGCGGCGAGAGGCGACGTGACGCTGCTCTGTAGCGCTGCGATGCGCGCCGTTTCGGTGGTCGGCTCCACAAGCGTAGCGGCGCGGATCGTTTCGTCGACAATCGTGAGCCGCAGCGTTGCGCCGTCGCCTGCCTCGGTGCCGATGTACAGATCCGACGTGGCGCCGACGTGTGCCGTGCCCTCCTCTGTGCCGAGGATGTGCACGCCGCGCACGCCGGCCGGATCGCCATCGAACGACGGCGCGCCTGGATCGCGGCGGATGTCGACGACCGTTACGCCGTACTCACCGGCCACGTCTGGCGTGAACGTTTCGACGTTGGTCCCCGCGAGCAGCGCCGCGACAACGCCGGTCTGGTCCTCGTCGGTCGGCGTGACAAGCAGACCAGTGGTAAGCGCGGACTCGGCCGGCACGGACGACAAGATCCAGACGCGGTCTGTTCCGCTGAGCGCGTCGGACGACAGCGTGATGGTTTCGCCGACGACGGGATAGGTCGGCGAGGTGGAGATCGTCATGTGCTATGGCGTGCCGATGCCGTACGCCACCGGGGTCCACTCACCCTGCGGGTTGGACGCGGTGAGCGACGTGTCGAACATGAGGTCCACGAAATCGGTGGCGGTGTTGTTGCTGGTGTAGATCGGATTGCTGTTCCCGCCCTCGCTCGCGACGGCGATGTCGTGCGTGGCGCTCGGGATGTTGAACGAGATCCGAATCACTTCACCGTTGACGCACGGTTCGGCCATCGACGCCTTCACCGTGATCGTGTGGGTCGACGTGGCCGCGGAGCTGTCCACGAGGTACAGTGTTCCGGCGCTGCCTGCGTCAAGATCGCGGATAGTCACGTTGGCATTCGTGATGGTCACGCGGGTTGGCGGGCATGCCTGCCTGCCGCTTGTGCCGAACGTGTACGTGCCGGACAGCGACGTGTCTGTCTGCACGCCACCGAAGCCGCTGCCGTTGAAGTTGACCGCGGCGGACGGCGTGTAGTTGCCGCCTGAGGTTCCGTCGACTGCGCGCGACTGGTTAATGTCGAGCTGATTCAACGCAGCGGCGAGCAGTCGCGAGACGCCATCAGTGAGGCCGAGCGGCCAGACGCGAGAGAATGCCATGTCAGATGTCGCGGTATTTGAGGCACCGCGCTGCCATTAGATCAGTGCGTGTCCGATGATCGTTTCCCCGACGATGAACTCAGTACCGGTTCCGATCTCGTACGTGAGCCACGCGGGGCGCATGTGGTCCAGCGTGTTGGCGAGGTTCTCCACCTTGCGCAGGAACGTCGGCTCGTTGAGGCCATTCTTGTTCATCCGGATCGCGATGTGCGCCGTGTTGCTGCTGAACTCGTAGCCAGGCGGACCGGGATTGACGCCGGGCCAGTAAGCGACGCGGTCCGCGTCAGGCACCGGGACGAGCGCTTCGAAGTTGTCGCCGAGTGCGGTGCGCGCCGCTTCCTCGAGATCTGACAGCGCGTTACGTGTCACGCCGCGCAGGCGCGATGCGATGCGGCGTCGTCGGTCAACGAGCGTGTCGTTGCGGCCGACGCGGATCCGCATGATCGTCTCCCAGTCCGCCAAGGCATCCTGCATCTTGAGCGGGAACGCCTGGTTGCCGGCGCGACGATTGATCGCCCACAGCATCGTGATGGCGAGCGCGTCCGTCTTCGCTTCGATGTTCGCTTCGGACTCGCTGCCAACGTCCCAGCCCGGCGCGAGGTAGTCCAGGATCGCCTGGTGCTCCTGCTCCAGCGTGGGATCGTGCGCTCCGAAGCGCCACGGGAAGCGCGCGGGGAATCGCATCAGCTAGCCGTCGCAGCTTTGAGGCGCCGCGCTGCCTTTGTGTGAATCGTGTAGCACGACGACCATTAGCCGAACAGCGGAACGGTGACGGCGATGGACGCGGCGCTTTGATCGCCAGCGTCAGCGAGCACGCCGCGCGGCGACTCAACCTTGATCGTGACGGTGTTGCCGCTGATGGTAAGCACCTCGGCATACAGATCGTCGCTCTCGTCGCCGCTCATCACGCCAGGGAGCGGCGCGGACCAGAACGAAACGGTTTCCACGCCGCCGCTCCCGGCCTCGCTGTACGTCGCGGCAAAGGTCGACGAGTACGCGATCGTGTAGCGCCCGGTGGCGGTCTTCGTGACGGTGGGCTTCTGTCCGTCGCCGCTGCCCCAGTGCGAGCGGTGCGACACCATCGTGGTACCGAGCGCGCCGGCTGCACCCGTGTGCGTGGCGAGCCGCACGATCGCTTTGGGCGAGGTGTTGCTCATGTGCGCCACGGTCTCCAGCAGCGCGTTGCCCTCGTCGGAGTCCATCTCCGTTTCGGGATCGGTGCGCGGGACTGCGTCGGTGAACGGTCCACCGAAGTTGCCGATGGTCTTTGGTGTAGCCATGTGCTCTTACAAGGTGGCGCGGAACGAGAGGCGCTTGAGGGAGAGGATGCGCGGCGAAAGCGCCGTGGTCGCCGGAACGGACGGCGTGGTCTTCGTCGTCTTGGTTCCCTCTGAGAACCGTCCTGCGAACGAGACGTCGCTGACCTCTGCGCGGTCGCTGATCCCCTTGAGTTGCAGCGACGTCAGCGCGTACGGTCGTTCGATGTCGGGACCCGGCTTGCGCCGCGCGTAGAACAGAATGTCCGTGTTGCTGCTCTTCTCTCCGCACCCAAGCAGCTTGGTGGAAGCGAGGAACGCCGCGGCGTACTCGTCCAGGTACTCAGCGTCAGGACTTACGTAGAGACCGGACTCAAGGAAGCTGTCGGCCGCCGATCCGAACAGGTCCAGAACGCACGTGTACGCCCCAGACGATCCGCCGACAGAGACGATGCTGAAGTGCTTCATCGTCTCCTCGGTATAGTCCCACACCGCGATGCGGTTTCCAGCCAGCGGCGGATCTGCGCTGGTGCTGTTGACCGTGATCTGGATGAGCCCGCTTGACGTGTCCGTCACGGCGCTGATCTCACCGAACACGTTCGGGCCGCTCTCGTTGTCAGATGGCCACGGAACGGCATCCAGCCAGCCGCCGCCTGCGCCGCCTGCGCTCTTCGGCAGCGCGAGACCGAGCCCGATGATGGCGTCGATCTCCTCCTCGGTGACGCTCGTCACGTTGAGCGACACGTTGCCCGGCATCTCAGCGGCAATGGCCGATGCCACCTGGTCCTGCACCGTGGTGTTGAGCGACAGATCGTCGCCGCCTCCCATGATCGCAACGTCGTAGCTCGACGGTCCGCGTGCTGTTGGGTACACGGCCGCGAACGCTACGCTTGCGTTGGCGCCCTCGGCCCACTCCTGCACCTGCGACCAGTTTCCGCCGACACCGGGAAAGCCGAGGCGTCGCAGCAGGCGCGCGCGAAGGTCCTCGTCGTCGTCAGCGTCAGCGGCACCGTCAATGCCGCCTGGTGCAACGGTTGCCTTGGTGCCGAGGTACGTGATGGACGAACTGTCCCACGTGATGATCTCGCCCTCGTCAAGGTTCGCCGAGTCGCCGGTGTCGATCGACTCAAGCTTGACGGCGCCGCCATTCGCAACCCCGACGTTGATCGCGGTGGTCTGGTATTTTTTGCCGCTGGCCGACGTGCCTTTGAACGATGCCGGCACGGTGAGCGACGTGGCCGGCGAGAGGACAACGATGGTGACGAAGCCGCTGGACTTGGTGGCGGGCCGCTTCGTGACACCGAAGATCCCGGCCCACTCCTGCAGGTCGTCGCCGGTCGCCGTCAGCGGGTTGATCCGCTTGTTGATGAGCCGGCCGTTCTGGGTCGCGACCGCGAGGCGCTTGGCGACTGCGAGCGTGCGGTGCCACAGCTCACTGTCCTTCGCGACGTTGGCCGTGACGCCGATCGTCGCGTAGCCGTAGCGCAGATCACTGAGCAGCTGTGAGTGCAGCTCGGCTACGGTGGGGTAGACAGGATCAGCCATGGGTGACGGTCACGGTCGACTCGCGCTGCGTGCGCTGGTTGACGTAGGAAACGGTTTCGCGGAACACTCCCGCCGCGGTACGACCGACGAACACTGCCGACTCGCGTCGTCCGTTGCGGACCACAGCGGGCAACGTGATCGCGCCCTCGCGGACCATGGACTCGAGCGCCGCGAGGATGCGCTGCTTGCGCGCCGTCAGCTCGCGGTCGTCGTCAAGGTTGCGTGGCGGTCCGCCGCCTGCGTACGACACTGCGAGGATCACGCGCTGCGCGATCGGGTCCATGCCGGCCGCGTTGCCGTTGTCGTCGATCTCGTAGCTCTGCGCGACGAAGTCGATCTTCCGCGAGCCGGTGACGACTGTCTCGTCAGGCGACGGGAGCGACGTGAAGCGCGCGTATGGTCCGGCGTGGTAGCCCATGGATCAATCGAGCGGACAAGGTATTGACGGCAGCGATGGGAGCTGCGGGAATGGCGGGAGCCCAGGAATCGTCGGCAGCGCAGGGAACGGGATCGCGGGCAGTCCAGGCAGCGACGGCAACGCTGGGAGTGAAGGCAGCTGCGGAAATGGCGGCAGTCCCGGAATCGATGGCAGCGCAGGCAGCGCGATCGTTGGGATGCCCGGGAGCGCCGGCAGCGGCGGAAGTGAAGGCAACTGCGGGAATGGCGGCAGTCCCGGAATCGACGGCAGTACCGGGAACGGGATCGGCGGAAAGGCGCAGAGGGTCACGCCGCACCTCGCGATGTGATATGGCTACGTCATGCGACACGTAGCGAAATTGGGATTGCTCGCGCTGTGCGGGCTTGTGGCGTGCGGCAACGACGAGGCGGGTGTCACGCCGCAGAAGGACACGACAGCCTCGTCAGGCGGCTCTGGTGGCGACGGCGGGGCAACCAGCGGCGGCGGTGGATCTGGCGCCGACGATGGCGGACCCGCGGCGTTCACCGGCGGGTCTCGGCTCAAGGTGCGACGGCTAGTGGCTGACGACGGTTCGGTGCAGCTGCTTGGGTTCCATGACTCGGAGCTTGGCGTGAATTGCGGCTTCACGCGCGCTTCCGATGGCGCGATGCGGTGCCTACCGTCGAACGTGGCGGCAGCCGGGTCTTACTTCGCTGACGCGGCGTGTTCAGAGCCAGCGGTAATCGGTCTCAAGAATTGCGACCAGCCGGACTTCGCCATCTCTCTTGAGGGCGTGTGTGGCGATCACAGGCGCGTCCACCAGCTCGGCGCAGAGCTGACGTCGCTCTACACGGGGACGCCATCTAGTTGCCTAAGCCAGGTTGCGTTGCTGGCCACATACCGCGCGTGGGCACTTGGTGGATCCGTGTCGCCCGGAGAGTTCGTCTTAGCCGAGGAGTCTGTGGACTAAAACGACGCCTTGACCTTGCTGGATGCCAGCGGGGTCGCGCTCGGCGCCGCTGGCGTAGATGTCGCCTTTGCGGTTCCTCCGCCGCCTCCGGTAACGGGCAACCCCGTGGTCTTCAGAAGCGTGTCAATGGAGCCGATCCATGTGGTGACTTGCGCGTACCAGGCAAGGAACTGCGTAGCTAGCACGACGAAGTCAGTCGTCGCCGGATCTGCCGCGCCCATGTTGACGCCGCCACACAAATTCAGCGATGCTGCGCTGAGCGTCATCTTGTCTTCGACGATGTCGATGAACGCCGCGCCCGTGTGCGATCCGAGGTAGACGTTACCGTCGTTTGTCAGCACGAAGCTGTGTCCCTTTTCGTGCACCAGCGAGATCGACGCCTCGTCAGCCTTGCTGTTCATCGCGAACACGTGAGCCTTCTGCGGCGTCCCCGGCGTGCCGGTGAACGGGTCGGCTCCGCTGTTGCGCACGGTGTACAGCGTCAGCGCCGTTGCGTCGCGCGAGTCGTGCTCGGCAAAGGTCATCTGCACGAACCCGCCTGAAGGGTGCATGATCATGACGTCGCCGTCCTTCCTTGCGCCGACCTTCGCGTTGTAGCGATTGTCGTGAACGCCGAGGACGTAGAAGTCCTCGCCGTCGCGGAAGTACTGCGCCTGACACGACTCACCGCTAAGCGCCGCCGGCATCGGGCGCGAGTAGAAGCCCCATGGGGTTAGCAGTACCGCCTCGCCGCAGTGCGCCTTCTTCAGGTCTGCCCAGCCGAGTTGCGCACGCACCTCGCCGTCCGTCGCGTCGGTGGCGATGATGTCGCCCTCGTAGAAGTCAACGTCGTCACGCTGCATTGTCTACGCTACGCCCTTGGACCACCGGTCCAGGCTGAGCCACTGAATCGCGCCATCGCTACGACGTCGCACATACAGATCGCAGAACGCGTACAGTCCGCGTCTCTGGTCTGGCGTCATCGGGCTGGACAAACTCCACGAGCCCAGTTCCGTGTTAGCGAGCGCGGTCTTGTTGATCTGGACCGTGCCGCTGTACCCGTCGCCAGACGTGGACTCGATACCGTAGCGCGAGATCTCAAGATACTGCTTCGTGGGATCGTCTGTCCGCTGCGACAGGTACCAGTCGTACTCGTCTGCGCCAGGGATCGCATCTGTCGCGAAGTTGTTTACGGTTGCAACAAGCTCGCCTGTTCCAGCGGTCTCTGTCACGGATATGCCGCCACTGAACCCACCGCTGCGCACCTTGTCCGTGGTCTGCGAGAACGGGCCCGGCCACTCCTCGAGCGCGTCGATGCCGACGTAGAAGCTCCGCAGCTGTTGGCCTGGCGTAGCGCCCTCGGCCGTCAGCGTCGCGCCGCTCGCGTCCCACGTCATCAGCGTCGCGGTGAGCGCCGAGATGTACCCGCGCTTGCCGTCGTTGTTCGCTGTGTTCTTCGGCTCGCAGTACATGCCGGTCGCGGCACCGTCGGCGATGAACGATCCGCCCGCCCGCTCGATCGTGCTCGGCGGGCCGGCGGTGAACGTCATGCCAGCGTCCGGCGCGCTCAGGATGCGGTCCGCGAAGATGTAGCGGAACGTGGTGTAGTTGGCGAGGATGGTCATACTACTCGCCGCCGAGCTGGAGGGCGTGCTTCGGGATCCAGGTCAGCATGGTGATCTGCCCCTTGTCCTTGGTGCCCGTCATGGTCCGCTCCAGCAGCCACATGTCCTCGTCGATGTTGAACGCAGTCGCGACGACGCGACCCACTGTGTTGACGGCCCACACCGCGTTTGCGCTGACCGACTTGAAGCCGTCGACCGCGTGCCGCACTGTGAATGCGCTGACGCTTTGCGCGCAGTGCAGCAACGTGGCGTGCGCCTCGCAGCGCTCCTTGTCGCGGCTCTTTTTGTCGATCTTGTAGCGCGGCTTCCACGGACCGGCGTACAGGTATCGCCCGTCAGCAAGGTCCACGAGCTGGTCATCGACGAACGGCGCGTCACTCGGGCGCGTCACACCGGCGACCCTTACGCCGCCGCGTGGCGAGCCGGCGGTCACCTTGCTGCGCTTCGCCGCGTCCTTGCCGACGATGAGCGTCTCGGAGAACTGCCGATCGATCGTGTCCTTCACGACGATGCTCGGCTCCATCAGCATGCGGTCGCCCTTGTTGGACAGGTCGCTGTCCTGCGCCACGACGTAGCGCGCTTTCTGCTCGTAGTCGGGCGAGCCGACCAGCAGCTTGCCGTCGTAGTCGCTGCGCATCACAAGTCCGACGCGTGACAGGAGGCGATTGCAGAACCCGAACGCGCTGTCACTCTGCGCGGTGGCGAGGTCCTTGTGCGTAAGCTCGTCTAGCGCCGGAGGGTTTGCCCCGCCGCTGAGCGCCTTGCCGCTGATCGCGGTGATGTCGGCGGACTGGTCCGACACCAGCGTGGTGAAGCCGAACGGGGCGAGGATCGACAGGATCGCATCGGCCATCGGTGTGTCGGCGCCGAACGACTGCGCCACGAACGGGTCGACGCTGGCCTCGTAGATCGTGCACAGCGGCGACTTGCACTCGGCGCGCATGAGGTAGCCGTCGCGGCCAAGCTCCTGCTCCACCGTGGTGATGAGCATCCGCGCTTGCTGGCGGCCGTCGATGTGCAGCGTCACCTCGCCGCCCTTGACGATGCGGTCGCGGTATTCCTCGCGGTCCAGCAGCGGAACGGCAAGGTCGAACGTCAGCGAGCCGAGCGGGTCGGTGTAGTTCTCGCGATACGTGAACTCGCGCGCGACGGTGATCGGATCGCCCTCGGCGAACTTGATCGCCCAGTCGGCGCGGGTACGCTTCGACACGGTTCGTCGTCAGAGGTAGAATTGCAGCTCGGTGCCGCGCGGAACAGTCGGCGTCGCGAGCGCAAAAAGGTTCAGCGAGATCACATCCTCCAGCGTGTTGCCGACAGAGTCAGCGAACGCGCTTAGCGGCGTGTCTGTCTCGAGGACTGCGGTGCCCTTCTGTCGCGCGCGGTCTCGCGTCGGTGGGTCCTCGCCGAGGTCTTTGTACGCGCCCCACAGCGCAACGAGATCGTCGTGCGCCTGCGTGACCCCGGTCTCGCCGGCAAGCATGCGCCGCTCTGCGATCTCCACCATGCCGGCCACTGCGCTGGTCATGCCGTTGATCGCGCCAACCACGTCCGCTTCGGCGCTGGCAACGAGGCCGTCGATCATCGCGGGCCCGTCCGTGATGTCGGTGACTGGCGCCTCGTCTGGCAGGAAGATCCCCGCCTCTGACGACGACTGGCCAGCCTTGACGCTGAGCGCGGTCAGGTTCGCCTTGATCGGCTGAAGCTCGTTGGCCTCCTCCGGATCTTTGATGTCGGTCGACCAGACGATGTCGGCCACGACGCCCGCGGTGCTCTGCGCGTTGAGCGTGACCTTGACGCTCTGGATGACCGCGTTGACCTTGCCGAGCAGCGGGTGGACGAGGTCGCCGGGCTCCGGATCGCGCAGCTCCTTGAGCCACTCGTTCCACACGTCTGGGAACAGCCCCGTCTCTAGCGAGTTGAGAAAGTAAAGCCTGACCGGCAGCGTGTCTTCGCTGAGGCCAGTGCTCTCATGGTGCGCGCCGTTGACGTACGGGAACTGCCGCTTCGCCTGGCCGAGCGACCACTCGGCCGACGCGTCGTCGTACCACTGGTGCTCCAGTCCGCGCCACGACAGGATGGGCAGCGCTTGAATGGCGCGTAGTTCGTCGGCCATGGGTTAGCCAGGGAGGTTCGACGCGACAGCGGCGCCCTTGATCGCCCCAGCTGCTTCCTTCAGCGCACCAGCGGCGTCGCGCAGTTCCTTTCCGCCCAGCAGCGCGTCCTTCATTTCGTTGCGGACGCCCTGGTCGGTGGTGTTCTGCATCTGCGTGATCTGGTCGCGCAGCTGTTGGATGATCGCCAGCTGTTCGTCGCTGTGCCGGATGTCCGGCCCGACGTTCGCCATTGGATCGGCGATGATACTCTCGGCGATCCCTTTCGCGCGGTTCTCGCGGTGCGTATCGCTTGCAAAGTCAAACGTGGCGCGGTCCGCCGAGAGGTAGCGCTTCACAAACTCTTCGGCGCTCACCGTCTCGTTGGCGCGGTCGCTCATCGACTGCCACTGCGTTTCAGCGCTGCGTTTGATGTTGTGCTGGCGCTCGATCTCGCTGTTCAGCGAGTTGAGCTGCGTCATCTCAACGTCGCTTAGGGTTCCTCCGCTGCGTACCTTGGCGAACAGCGACTCACGCGTCACCGAAGCCTTCGCAATAGCTGCATCGGCATCGCGGATGTGCTCCTCGGGAGACCTGTCGCCGACGATGCCAAACTCCTTGAGCTTGTCCACCGCGAGCTGTCCAGCCTCGGCAAGCGCGTGCATGGTCGTAACCAGCGGCGAGAACACGCCCGCATCGGCGAGCGACGACACTGCACCGAGCAGCGCGGCAAACGCTGGCGTGACCTCTTGCCCGACCTGCGCTTTCAGCGACTCCCACACCGAGGTCAACGCCGCGCTGCTCTGCTGCTGTGCGCTCGCAAGGTCTCGCTGCACCTCGGCGTAGGCGCCGCTCGTCTCAGTGGCGCGCGCGATGCGCCGCCGCAGTGCGTCGACTCCGTCCGCTCCCTTCGCGGTCGCCTCGGCGTACTCCATGATCAGCGGACGCAGCGCGCGGATGCCTTCCTCGCCGAAGATCTTTTGCAGGCCAACCTTCTTCTTCTCCATGTCGGTTCCGCCAACCTTGGCGATCGACTCCACGAGGATGTCGGTGATGTTGCGCGCGTTGCCCTGCTTGTCGAAGACGTTGACGCCTGCCGTCTTGAGCTTCGTGCTCTGGGCCGTCAGCTGACGGAACGTCGCCTCAAGCGCAGACGCGGCCTGCTCTGGTGAGCCGGTCGCGGTGCGCGCGATCTGCGTCAGGCCGCCGAGCGTCGCCACGGCACCGGCGCCCTTGCCGATGCCAAACGAACCCGCCGCCGCTGCCAACTTGGGGAACTGCTTCGCAGCGTCCTCAAGCTCGAAGCTGCCCTGTTTGCCCTGGACCGTGAGGATCGCCATCGCATCCGCCATCTCCTCAACCGTCTTGACGTCGAACTTCTCAAACAGGTCTGCCATCGCGCCCGCAAGCGCCGAGGTGTCGGTACCCGTCGCGACCGAGAACTCCGCCATGGTGCGCTGCAGATCGATCCCGAGCTGCATGTTGCCCGTCTTGCCGACGAACTCATCTACACCAGCGGCAATGTCGGCCGCCTTTGCGCCACGCACGCCGACCGCAGTAGCCTCGAATCCGCGGCGGAGCCTGTTTGCGTCGAAGCCCTCGCCGCCCTTGATGGCGAGGCGCTTGCTGAAGTCGTCCAGCGCCAGCGATTCACGCAGCGCCCTGCCGCCAACGAGCGCACCGGCGCCCATGACAGCGCCGGCACCAGTGATCGCGGCGCCGCCAATTGCTGCGATGGCGCCACGAATGCGTGAGCCACGCGCCTCGCGTCGTTGCTCGGTCCTGCGTGCAAGATCGCGCTCGTGACGCTCTTGCAGCTTGGTGCGGCGATCGAGGTGGCTGCGCACGTCGCGCTCACGCTGCCGGTCCAGCCCTTGCTGCACACGCGCGGCGCGGCGTGCTTCACGGATCTGCGCGTCAGCCGCCTTCTTTGCGGCGCGCTCCTGATCGCGCGCCACCTTGAGGCCGAGCTTCTCCGTCTCGCTCATCGGCCGCTTCGCCGATGACCACGCCTCCGACACCTGTTTCGCTGCGCCACGGGACGCGCCAGCGGCGCCGCGGCCTGCCTTGGCCGCCGCCTTCGGGAACGATCCGAGCGCCTTGTTGGCCTGCGCCTCGAGGTCGCCGTACGCGTCGCCGATCGAGCGGATGACGCTCTTCAGCTTGTCGTGACCGTCCGAGACCCAGACGAAGCGCGTATCGGGCATTAGCGTCCAGCGATCTTCCTAGCGAGCCGGTCCACACCCTTGCGCATCAGATCGTCGGCGCGCTCGGCTACGGCTTCGAAGTCGCTCCACCCGCTAGCAGCGAGGTACTTGCCGTAATGCATGCCCATCTCCAGCACGACTTCGATGCTGTCGCCGGCCTCGTTGACGTCGGCGACGGTACTGTCGCGCAGGTCGCCGGTGCGGTCCGTGTATGGGTCCGTTGCACGCAGGTGTGCCGCCGCCTGCTCGGCCACGTCGAACATGTTGGTTGCGACGTCATCCAACTCGCGCTCTGCGCGCCGGACCCAAGCGGGGATGGTGCTACGTACCGGCATGCTCTGGTTGGATCTCACTCAGCGCGTCGATGATGTCGGATGCGGTTGGCTCGCTCATTCCCTGGGCAATCTCCACCGCGCGCCGCCCAATGCTTTCCGGGTCGAGCCCGGTGCGGACCGCAACGGCGCCGATCGCCGAGGCGATCTGGTTGCCGACAATGGCGTGGTTCGTGTCGTCGATGAACGCGTTGGCGCCAGCGGCACCGATGTACCGCAGCAGCTCCTCGCGCTCGTCATGCCACATCGTCGCCATCAACACGAACGCTGACGCGGCGTCGGTGGGGTCAAGCATCGCAACGGACAGCTCCGGGATGTTGGTGTCACGGTGCGAAACGCACGAGTCACGCAGCGCTTCGATGAACTCGTGGTCGATGCGCTCAGGGATGGGACCACGCGCGCGGCGGACCTGCACATAGGTGCGCAGCAGACAGCCAATCTGATCGCTATCGAGATTCTTCAGCATCCACTCCGGCGTACCGAAGCAGGGGCAGTTGTCGTCGGGCGACAGGCATGCGCGGTACAGCGCCTCCACCGTCTTCACGTCGACGAGCTGGTCCGCGTCGTTGCTCGCGCGCTGCGCAGCGTCGCCGGTGAGACCAGCCGCAGCGACACGTGCCGCAACGAACGCGTGAGCCGCGTTGACGGCAGCGATGTCGTCCCACTTGCTGTTGACCACGAATCGGATCTTCGGCAGCGGTGCGCCGTCGTGCCCGAAGAACCCCGTGACGTCAACGTCCTGGTAGTACTGCGGGCGCGCCTCGTAGGCAGCCTGCCACGGCGTCTTCGGCTCTGCCGGCTTGTTGCCGGGCATGTGAGACTTCGCCGGCTGCGTCTGTCCGGGTCGTTTCATTGCTTCCCTCCTCCGGTCTGTCGCGGTATTCGTGGCCCCGCGCGGCCGAAGGTCTGAGCGGCACGATTCGAACGTGCGACCCCGAGCACCCAAGGCTCGTGCGCTACCAACTGCGCTACGCTCAGTCTTTCGTCGTCGCAGCACGCGCCGCGCGATACGCGAGCCACTGCCCGTCGGTCATGTCGCCAATCGGCACACCGAAGAACCGGTCAGGCCGCTGAATGACGCGACTGCCGACTGGCTTGCCGCGCGCGTCGACAATCTCCTCGCGGCCGTCGGTGCAGCCCGCAAGCGCCGCGGCGCGTGCGTAGTTGCTCGGATGCGCGGCGCCGAGCGTAAGGTAAGCAAGCCAAGCGTCGTGGTTGCAACGCAGCAGCGACGGCGACACGGTGCGCAGCGCCCTCACCGTTGCGGCGATGACCGCGTCCGCGTCGCGCTCGTCCATGTCGAGCACAGCGCGCGCCGTGGCGAACATGCGCCGTCCGCCTGCGTCGTGCAACGACAGCGCGGTCAGTTCCGCGCCGAGCATGTACGCGCGCACCTCTTCGCTGTGCTCTGCGACGGCGTCTACCGCTGCCGCGTCGTCCAGCGGGTGCAGTGCGCGCACCTCGGCGTCAAAACAAAAAGCCCCGCCCTCCGCCCCTGCGATCGGCAGTCGTACAGGAAGCGAAGCGCGGGGCGCGCGAAGAAGGAGCCGAAAGAGACGTTCTGCCGGTACGTCACTCGGCGGACCGCTCGGATCCATCGTCTATGTCGCGGCTCGCGCCGCCCCTCCGTTGAACGCGCCTACTTGAAGCGCGGTGCCGGCGAGCCGACGCTGGACATCTCGATCGATTCCGTGGTCGGTGCGCCACTGGCCGCCGAGCGCTTGTAGCTCTCGACGATGAACTTGCCGACCAGCTTGTCTGGTGCGGCGATGCCCTGGACCTTGATCTCCACCTCGGTGCGCGCCTCTTTCGCGGCGGCCCAGTCGTACTCGGTGCCCGCCTTGGGGACAGCGTTCGTGATGGAGATCATCGTCACGTCGGGTCCAGGTGCGGGACCCGCGCGACCGAGCGGAATGGTATCCACTGGCGCGTTGGTGTTGGGCTGGTCGACGTCGATGGTTTGGTTCTGGTAGATCAGAATGCCATCGGCCCAAAGCGTCATGCCGAGGTAAAGCGACAAGGCGTGCTCCGTTCAGTTGCGCGCCGACGCGAAGGGGCGTCAGCGCGCTAAGGATGTTGACGTGGCGCTAGTACGCCTGACCGGACTCCGCGATCACGGTGCCGGTCTTGATGAGGTGCTCGATCGTCTTCTTGTCCTGGAAGATGCTGAACGAGCCGCCGCCGTTGTAGACGCAGCTGAACTTCTCCAGCATCTCCTGCTTCGCACTCGGCTTCATGATCGGACCCGGATAAAGACCGTACGGCGAGTTGCTGCACATCTCATTGAGATGGTTCTCGTAGATCGCCACGATGTCGGCCGGCGTGGTCGTCAGCGCGGGCGGCAGCTGCCCTTCCGGCGGATCGTCGTCCGCGTTCGGCTGGAGCTTCGCAGTCATCGAACCGAAGAACAGCTCCCAGTTGCTGTGCAGACAGCGCGGGATGTGGCCCTCGCGGACCTTGTAGTCGTTGCTTCCGGCACTGTTCAGCGACTGGTTCGTGATGAAGCGCTTGATGCGCATCGCGCCCCTCTCGTACGTGATCGGGATAATCCCGTTGTCGAGCGCGGTTCGGATCTCCGTGTCCGTCGGCACGTCGGCCTCGAGACGCGGGCGCGGGATGTTGACCGCCAGTCCGTTGATGTTCGCCGCGGGGTAGGCGATCTGGTGCTTGCGCGCCTGAGCCGCCATGTACGCGGCGATCCAGCCGCCGGGCCAGTCGTTGTTTTCCGCCCACGTGCAGTGCGCGGTCCACAGGTTCATCTGGGCATCGGTCGACACCGTCACGGCTTCCGTGTTGGTGCCGGTGAGGCCGACAAACAGCAGCGTGTCGACGCCGTTGATCGGAAGCGCCAGGGTGCGCAGCGCTTCGGTCAACTCGCCAAGTCCGTTGTCGGTCGCAGTTGGGGCGCTCGTCGGGCTCTTCGGCGTGACGACGTAGTAGAAGAGATTCTCCTTGGCGCGCGCCGTCAGCGCAGCGATCGCCGCGGTGTGGTCGTCCTCGGTCGCACCGGCTACAGCGTCGGCGGTCTGCTTCTGCGCGACCTGCGTGTTGGTCGGCCCGATGAGCCGCACGCGCAAGCCGAGCGTCGCCGACGCGCCCTGGATGAGCGCGGTGCCGCGCGGACCGATGTTCGCCGCGGTCACCACCACGTCGAGCCCGGTCGTTGCCGCGGTCGGCGCAGCTGCGGTGAACGGACAGCGCCCGCCCTCGGCTGCGTTGATGGCCGACTGCACGCGCGCCGCGACGGTCGCCTCGCTCTCGTTGGCCTTGCGCGGCACTTCGATGGTTCCGTCTGCCCAGTCGATCGCGATGGTGCCCGGCTGATCCGACGTTCCCTGAATGTTGAGGACCGTGGCCGCAGCGGTGCCGCCCGACTCGGTGGGACAGAGCACGTAGATCGTGCCACTGGGATCCACTTTCCGAATCTGCCGGTACATCCACGCGGCTTCGCTGCGCGGACCGAGGCGCGACTCAGCGTCGGCGTCGTCGGCGATCGGCGTGAGACTGATCGCGTCGACCGTCTCGGTACCGCCGCTCGTCTTGTTGCCGATGACGAGGTACGGCAAGGAGCTGACAGCGCCGGGTCCTCCGCCGCTGCCGGGACGGTACTCTCTCCGGTGTGCTGGAGACGGATCGGTGGGGTCTACCCCAAGCAGGCCAGCCATTTACTTGTCACCCTTCTTCTTCACGGCAGCCGACGCAGGCATCAGCATTGCGCCCGCCTCGGCAATCGACTTGCAGCACACGACCTTGCCGTCGCCGATCAGATCGCCTCGCGACAGCGCCTTGCGGATCGCTCCGTCCAGCGCCACCACCTCGGTGCACGGCGCGTATCGGTCGACGAGGCTCACGGGCTTGTCGAGCTTCTCCAGCTCGTCCCAGCCCTTCTCGCGCTGGCCGGCAAAGCGCTTTCCCGTCGTATCGGGATGCGGGACAAGCACGCCAGGCTTGCCCGTGACGCAGACGAATCGCTGCATGGGTGTATCTCCGTTGCGGCGCGTGTCGCGCTGCGGTGAATCGGCGCGGAGCGCGAAGCATCCGCGGTAGTTGGTGTGCGTCGCTACGGGTCGATGCAGATCCGAAGCCGCGAGAAGTTCGTTCCGTCGAAGCGGAAGTCAGCGCTGCCCGTGTTGCCGGCAGGGAACGTGAAGATCGTCCCGCCACCAGCGCCGCCATTGACAACAGCGATCGTGTAGATGCTCAGGTCATTGCGGACGATGGTCACGACGGCGCCAACCGGCACGCCCGTAGGCGACAGCGTCAGTGTGCGATCGTCGCTCAGCGTCGACGCGGGCATCGTGAAGATCGTCCCGCTGCCGATGCTCAGCGTGGCGTCGGCGTTGCCGAGTGCAGCGCTCGCCGCGGTGTCGCCGAAGATGGCATGCCACCGGCCAGCGTCGCCGCCGGTGTGGCCGATGACGGTGAGCCCGTTCGTAGCGGTCGTATCGTCCGCGACCCAGCGGTACATCAGGCCGTTGTCGACCACGTACGCCCAGTGGCGCGACCTCGCGTAGCCACGCTGTGCCGCAAGCGTCGACACGTCGTCGTAGATTGCTGCGCTGCGCGGTACAGTGGGTGCCATCAGTCTGCTCCGCCGTCAGGCGTTGGGCTCGGCGCATCGACGACGCGGTCAGTCCACAGCGCGTCGCTGCCGTCGTGCTTCACTGTCGCCCTGATGTCGCGCGTCAGCGCGTCCGCGCCGGCTTGTCCGATCAGCTCACGCACTGTCCAGCGCGCTTGCACAGCGGGGTATCCTCGCTGCACCGCACCGTCGCCGCCGCTGTTACGCGACGCGCTCAGCGGTCGCTGCCCCGGCTCGAGCTGCACGTGGCCGAACGACGAGCCGTCGTACTGCCACCCCTCGATGCCGAGGCGGTTCGCGATCGTCTCGCCAACCGGCATCGTGCCGTAGCTGAACGTCTCGTGAAAGCCTAGCTTCGTTGCGCGCCCGAGCGTCGCGTCGACCAGGCTGTACAGCCCGTTCATCGTCTCGCTCGGGATGAGCTGCTCGGCGAAGATGTACAACGCGCGCAGCTGCGTCACGCGCTCGTCAACCAGCTGCGTGTACGGCCGCGTCACGATCGACTCGCGCCACATGTACAGCGCTGGCGGGTTGCGTCGCGCATGACCACGACCCGGATCGCACGCCACCGCGTTGCCTGACGGGACCGCCGCGTTGGGCTGTCCAGCGATGTTGGCCAGCCGCGTGTTGAGGTCGGCGTTGAGCCAGTGCGCGAAGTAGCTGAGCAGTCCGATGACGAGCGGGTCATTGACCTGCGTGTCGGCATCGCCAGCAACCAGCGGCAGATCATGTGCGCCGACCGTGCTCGCAGTGGTCGGCATGGCTCAGCCCTCGGGGTTCGGTTGGCGACGGTTCAGCGCGCGCAGGACCAGCGTGCGACGGAACGGCCGCGACGTGTCGATCGCCTCGCCTGTGTAGTCGCCTTCGTTCGGTCCTTCGACCTGGTAGAACACCTCGGTCAGCGACGACTCGCTCGGGTTCAACTCGGCCGGCGTCATCATGATGTTCACCGGCGTGCACACCAGCGTACGCCCACCGTCGCGCTCCTGCACGCGCGGGCGCGGCAAGATCTCAGTCCGCTCGTCGGTGTACGATCCAGTCCGGACCGCGCCTCCGTCATGGGTGCGCACCACAGCGAAGATGCGGTTCGTGCGCACGTCGAGCCCCGTGGGACCGGCGATCTGTTGGATCACCTGGTAGACGGGGCGGAACGATTCGCGGAACGTCACGTCAGTTCGGCGCGTCGCATGGCGAGAGCATCGCCTTGAGGATCGCTTCGATCTGCGGCTCGTTGAGATCGCAGTCGCGGATCATGTCCACCACGGTGGCGCGCACCTCGTCAACGGTGCTGTCGGCGATGAGTGCCACGATGGGCAGGAGCGCTTCGATGCGTGCGGAGAGGGTCATGGCGCTATCTCCTCAACTCCCACCTAACAGTGGCCGTGCTGCTCGCATTGGAGCTATTCAGTGTGAACCCGCTGGTTGCCTTGCTGGTAACCCAGAAGTTCTCATCGGCCTCGCCACCGAGCAGGACGCCATAGTTGGCATCGGGTTCCGTCGCCGCAAAGCTCACCGCCTTCGTGCTCGCGCCCGTGAACGTGGCGAGGCCACCAGGATTGAGCACGTTCACGATGGCTGGAGATGGTCCCGCAACGACGTTCACCGGAAGCGCCTGGTAGCCACCAGAATCGATGATGCAGGCGCCTACGGTGTTGTTGACTTCCAGCGCGATGTTCGGTGACGAGAGTGCCTGCCGGTTGTTGAGCCAGCAGAACCCAACGCACAGCTCCGCGTTGACGAGGCGTCTCGGGTCGCCCGACGCTTGCGTGATCCGGCAGCCTTGAACGGTGGTGTTGGTGCAGCGGTAGAACTTCAGCGACGGATCGGCAGCGGTATGTTCGACGTGGATCGCCTGAAGCGACAGCGCCTCGCACCACTCGAACCGCGCTACGCCCTCGCCGGCAAGCCCGGTGCCACCGGTCCCCTGAATGAGCCCGCCTGCCCAGTTGAACGTCTGGGCGTAATACAGCAGGCAATCGTTTTGCGTGTTCTGGTTCACGCGCAGGTTCGACGCGCGCGTCTGCTTTGCGCCGTCGTTGCTGTCGCCCTCGGTGCCAACCTGCAGCCCAATTAGGCAATTCTGAATGTGGACGTTGTTGATCGACGTGTCCTGCGCGTCGCCGTGCAGCCACAAGCCGGCACCGTCGGCGTCATTGACGATCCACAGGTTGCTCAGGTCACAGAAGTGCGCACCGTCCACCTCGATTCCGCCACCGTCGAGCTTGAAGTTGCGCAGGTAGTGCTGAATCCAATACGCGGCGCCGTCGTAGGATGGCTCGACGATGATCGCCGGACCGCTGCCGGTGTAGCGCAGCGTAGTCAGCGCGGGCCCCGACCCCTCGATGCCTCCAAGTGTTCCTGTCGAGATCGTCAACGGAGTGTCGAACTCGTGTGTCCCAGGCGGGAACACCAGCGGAGCACCGATAGCGAGGGCCGGTGACAGTGACAGTGCCGGATCGCCGGATCGAAAGATCACGGCCGCCCTGTTGTCCGCCCGCCAACTCATAAGCCGTATCGCTCAGTGGCGTACGACTCAAGCTGCTCGCACTGCGCGTCGCTTAGTCGTGAACTCCACACCCCGCCCTCGGCGTATCCGATTGACGGTGGGTCTCCGCCGAGCGTCAGATTGCCCACGGTGAGCGACCCTAGGCTATCAGATGTAGTTGGCGTGTCGAGGTACGAATCCGCTGCCACCTCGGTGCCGTTGAGCCGCAGGCTGTAGCCCGTTGCGTCGGTGCGCGTGATGATGACGTGCTGCCCAACGCCCATGGCAGGTGCGCCGCCGCCAGACAGGTTGACGACGAATGATGTCCCGCTGCCGTTTCCGATCTGCCAGAGGAGAGCGCCCGACGTTCCCACACCAAGGTCGAACCCGATGCGCGAGTTGAGTGAGCGCAGCGTGGAGAAGAACGCGCCGGCATCTGCTGCGTCCACATCAATCACATGAAACGTCGTGCAGTCGGTACCGTTGTGCAGCCGGTTGAACACACTCTTGGCGCCACCGAAAACGAGCGCGTGCGATGTGTCGGCGTTGGCGTAGGTGATGCTCGGCCGGTTGTTCAGGTCGGCGTTTTCTGCGTCGTACAGCGGCTGAGCGGACGCCGTCCCCTGCGCAACGTTGTTGCCGTTGCCACTCTGGTCGGCCCACGCGCTGACGTCCGTGCCGTTCAGCGTCACCCCCATGTCGGCCCGCAGCCACAGCACCGCGCCGGCGATGTCCGTCGGCAGGAACGGCGCAATCGCACCCCGCCGCCTCCGCCCGCGGCGCAGAACCCACTCAATGGCGCTGGACATGTCGTTGCGTCAGCTTCGCGCCGGCATACCCAGCGCCGCGCACAACTCCGCCGTGACGGGGTCGTACACGCGCCGCATGCGCAGCGAGATGGCGATATCAGCGGCAAGCATGGGCAGGATGAGCAGCGGTTCGATGGCGGCGACACCGGCGGCAGCAATGCACCTCACGGCGAGGTCCGCGGCGACGATGAAACGAGCGTTGCGTACCGGGGCGAGGGCATGTGCTCCGATGAGGAGGGCCACGACCACAGCCTCGGCGCCCGTGGCAATGCCGGTGGGCAACAGGAGGAACGGGAGAGGAGAGAGGAGCAGAAGGTCCGTCAAGAGACGGTGCGGAGCGCCGCGCTGGTGAGCGCGCGCGTAGGGATTGTCGTGGCCGCGCGACGATGCGCGCAGCACCCGCCACGCGAGGCGCGGACCGTACAGCAGCGCCAGGGACGCGACCCACACTGCGATGCCGATTGCGACGCCCAGGAGAGCCACAGGCGCGCCGTAGAGACACGCGGCGGCAACGGCGGGCAGGGAGAACGCGGCGCCCTCCTTGAGGCTCAGCAGCGCGAAGACGAGGACCGCGACGCCGAGCAGCGAGCCGTGGAGCCCGGCACCAATGGCGAGCAGCGTCACGGCAGCGACGGGTCCGTCCTGCAGCGCGCGGCGCCCCACGATGTGGAGCAGCGGCGAGACGAGACAGAGCGCCACGGCCGCGTATGCGATCGTGTACTCGGTGAGGATGTCAGCGAACGCATACGCGGCGGCGAGCGGCGCCATGAGCAGCGACAGCAGCGGCAAGGCGCGGTGCGATACGCGGCGGAACAGCGCGACCAGCAGCAGCCAGAGCCACCGCGTCGGTGCGGGGAAGCAGTGCAGGTCGGGGCGATCGACGAACCGCTGCGCGAGGCGGCGGAGCGCGCCGATGCCCTCGGTGCGGGTCGCGTCGGCCTGTGCCGTGTAGACGATCTCGTCGTAGCCCGCGACGGGCGGCGGGTCGGCTGGGATGCGGCCGGAGACGGCGGCGTAGAGCTGGGCGGCGGTCATTCGCCCACCGTGTCCGCAGCAAGCCGTGCGTCAAGCGCAGCAACGCGGCACCATGACGACAGGCTGGAATGCACCAGGTCGGATCGCAGGTGCGCGTCCGCGATTGCCATGGTTCCGATCGTGCTCAGCGCAAGCACAATCGAACCGAAGAACCACGAGTCGTTGAGTTCCATGCCGCGCCGCATAGCACGACACGGCAGCGCTGCACCTAGCGCCGAAACACACCCAGCGTCATCGTCGCAGCGTTGGTCTTGTCGCCCTTGAGCCGACGTAGCGGTGGCGATTCGTCACGCCACCCTGCGTCACGCAGCAGTTTGCAGCACTCGCGCGGCACGTCGAAGTCGCGATCGTCGAACACGAACAGCGATACGCGCGGCGACGCAATGACCTGCTCGGTGAAGCGGCGCTGCTCGTCGGCGTGGTCGCCGTCGTAGAACACCACGTCGTAGTCCAGCGGCGCGGCGAGCGTCTCACTGCGGTCGAACGCGACGGAAAGCTCCGGCGCGTCGAAGTACTTGAGGCGGTTGCGGTCGAAGTCGACCGGCTTCGCTGGGCGCCCTACCCACTGGTCCGCCACGTGGGCGTCGACCGTGTGGAGCCGCCAATTCTCCGGCGACTCACGCAGCGAATGCACGATGCCGCACGTCGACAAGCCGCGGTAGTGGCCCACCTCCAGGATGCGGTACTCGCTGCCGTAGCAGTCGCCGCCGCGGACCAGCGCCATCAGCAGGTCCAGCTCCGCGACGCTGAGTAGGCCACCCTGCGCGCCCCACACCTCTGCGCCGAGCGCTTTGATTTGCGCGGCGTTCATGGCCTGGGTGGCGTTGTGTCGCGGCACTCGTCAGCCCCGCGCGGCTGTATCGTCTGCGCAGTCAAAGTACGACCCACACCAGCAGCGCCGCGGTCAGCGCGTGCAGCACCGACCACGCCGCGAAGGGCCACGCGCCGTACACCGACGCGATGACGAGCCACACCAGCGATGCCGTCGCGTTGGCGAACAGGCCGGCAATGAGGATGGGTCGCGCGTCGGGTGGCGGGAGTGCGGTCATTGTGTCAGCCACATAGCACGACGCATATGGCCACCATTCCGCTGCAACCGTGGCCGAATCACGCCGCAAGCGCATCCGCCTGCTCGCGCTGCGCTTTCGCCTCGGCGATGTCCTCGCGCAGCCGCTTGGCGTTTTCGTCGAACCGCGCCCACTCGCTCCGCGGCAGCCGCGGCGTCGCGCGCAGCTGCTCGATGTAGTGCAGCGCTTCCTCTTGGCGACCGAGCCGCGCGAGCGCCCCGATCAGCTCATCGAAGGCACGCCACTGATACACCGGCTCGTGCACCATCAGTGCGTCTTGCGGCATCTGCATCTGTGCCGCGCGGCGCGCGAACAACTCGGCCAGCGCATAGTCGCCCGAGTCGTTGCAGATGACCGCGCATGCCCACAGCGGCTCGGCGCGTCGCGGGCGCATCTGGTACGCCTCGAGGTAGTTGCACAGCGCAGCGCGCCGGTCCGCGTCGGTCCGATTCGCGCGCTTGCCGTCCTTCTCGCCGGTCTCGCCGCCGCTCGCCTTGTAGTCGAACAGCGCGGCGCGCATCCACGCGGCGTAGTACCGCTCTTCTGGCCAGCCACCGAGCGACACGCGCTTGTCGAACGCGTCGATCGCCTCGTCGATGCACAACGCACCGGCGAGCGCCTGGCCGAGGTAGTACCAATGACGCGGGTTGTTCGGCTCGCGCTCCACCATGCCGCGCAGCACCTCGGCGTCGCGGAGGTACTTGTCGCGGCCCTGGTCGTTGCGGTGCGAGTCGTTGTGGCTCAGCACCTCCAGCGGCAGACACGGCGGGGGCAGCAGTGGCATGCCCTTGGGTAGCGTCAATACCTCGTGTAGCTCGTACACGTAGTGCCAAGGCAACGCGGCGCGCACCAGCACGCGGCGTACCCAGACGCCGTCGTGGTCCGTCATGCGCAGGCGGATCGAGTACGCGTCCGCGGTGAGCGGTTGCGGGTCGCCTGGATTGGCCACGTCTTCGCAACCGACGTGGCCAAAAGTGACGCCGTCCGGTCCGGTCAGTTCCTCGTCAGCGTCGATGACGAACAGGTAGCCGGTGGCGTCACCTCCGTCGCGGGCCAGAACCTCGCGACCCAGATCGAGCGACTGGTTTCGGTTGGTGGAGAAGTCGACCCACTCCCGTTCGATCAACTCGCCGGGCATGTCAGCCATCATCTCGCGGACGATGTCCTGCGTGCCGTCGGTGCTGCCCGTGTCCACGATCGCCCAGTGCGTCACGTGCGGGCGCACGGTGCGGAGGCATCGTTCGATGACCTTCGCCTCGTTGCGGACGATCATGCAGAGGCATACCGGCGTGCGTGGCGAGTCCGCGTGCGGTTGCTGACCGTTGCTGTCAGCTGGTGAGCGCGAAACGTTACCGTTGGTGTAACTTTGCGCGCGTCGGGCAACCGCGTGCTCGGGCAGGATGTACCCGTGCGCGATGAGCCAGAAGCGCAGCCACGCGACGAGGCGCGACCAGGCGCGGATGATTCGGTCCATCACTGCCCTCCCAGGCGATGGTGAGATGTGTCCCGCCGCGCTAGCTAGGCGCATTGGCTTTCGGCGACCCGTGGCTACCCATTGAGTCGCTCATGCGGGCCGGACCAGCCCGGGTAGTTGTGTTGCGCTACGTCGCCGGGTTTCCGCCGCCGACCTGCCAGCCGCGCAGCGTGGCGATCACTTCCATGCCGGTCGCGCTCGCCTCCAGCCGGATGTGGCTGATCGCTTCGGGGATCTCGACGCACGTCGCAGCGGCAAGGCTGATCGCCGTGCCGTGGTCGATGTACGTCGTACCGTCTGCGCTGATCTCGACGTCGAGCGTGCCGCTGTTGAATGTGCCGGTCAGCGTGAGCCACTTGTCGGCCATGTCGCCGCAGAACATTGCGGTACCGTCAGCCGGCGTCGCCGGGCACGCCAAGCGGCGGAAGATGTAGCCTCGATCGCTCATTGTGCCTCGCTGTCAATACAGCGCGATTGCGCCGCCGCCCATTCCGCCGCCGGCCTGTCGGCCGAGCCACCATTCGTAGATCCCGCAGAGCTTTGCGAGTTCACCGCGCCAGTACTGCCGCGCGTCGACCAGCTGCGCGAAACGCGTCTGCGACGATGCGCTGCTGCCGGCCGGGTAGAACTCGATCTCATCGACGCGCTTCAGCCCGGCGCCCTGTACACCGCTGCCGCCCCCGCCAAGCTCGTCGGCGATGAGTTGCAGTTGGCGGAGCGCATTGCGCACGTGCGACTCGCCAGCTTCGACCACAACGGGGTACGTGCCGCTGTGCGCCTTCTGCAGCAACACGGTCAGCGACGTGCCGCTGATGCTCTGCACGCTGCAAAGCTCCTGGCGTGCATCGACGTCTACAACGACGCGGTCAAACGCCGCGAAGCCCGTACCTGACGCGAGCGTCAGCGTGACGGGCGTCGGTGCCGACGCTGCGGTGACAGCGGTGCTCGACGTGGTCGATGCGCCCGCCGTCATGTACTGCTGAATCACCGACGTGAAAACGGAATGCACGCCAATGAATGGCTCGGCACCCACCTCCAGCAGATTCACGCCAAGCTCGGCGCGGATGCGAAGAACCTCGCTATCAGTGAGACTCATGGCCGGCTACCTCGCAGGCAACCGGCTCAGTGCTGGCGGTACTGATAGCCGATGGAGAACGTATCCGACGCCGTTCCGGTCACGACGCCGACCTCGATCGCCAGGCGCGCGTACTTGAAGCCCTCGATGCAACTTGGCGCAGGAATCACCTTGGTGACCGACGCGTCAGCGCCGTCCGTGCCAGTGGCGAGCACGACGGCCGCTGCGTTCTGCGACCCGTTGGCCACGTCGACCCAGGTCGTGGTGTCGTTGCTGGCCTGCCACTTCGCGGCGAGGGTGATCGTGTCGGTCTCGGCGTCGACCGTGACGAGTGCGCTGAGCGACTCGGCGCGCTGCTTGGAGCCACCGATCGTCACGTGGTTTCCGGTGACCGTTCCACCTGGCGCTACGCCAGTCGCGGTGCCGGTCTTGAGGTGTGCGTTATAGCGAAGAAAGCCCATCTTGTATCGGTGCCTCTGTCAGTGCGCGACTCGCGCGGTGTGGCGCACCAGGCGCCGAGAGATTGGGTGCCGACCGCCCGCGCCGTGACGCAACGGGCGGTCAGCTGCGCTCAGCACTAGGCCGAGCTGCGAACGCTCAGCACGAAGCTGTTGTCGGCGAGGCCGAACGCGTGATCGGCGAGCCAGATCACCTTCGCGGTTTCGCCGTAGTTGTCGTCGGTCGACGCGGCGACGCGCGGCGCGCGACCCATGCCGGCGAGCAGCGCTCCGGGGGCGATCAGGTGACCGCGGTGCACGTTCACCGAGGAGCTGTTCGCCGGAGCGTTCAGCGTGGTCGCCTTGAACACGTGCATCTTGCTGATGCTGCCCACGTAGGACGGGAACACGGCGTTGTACTGCGGATGCGCCTTGCCCCACTCGATGCCGTCCGAGTCGCCCTTGAGCTGACGCAGCTGCGTCGGGCTGAGCACGAGCATGCGGAAGCCGTCGCCGAGCGTCGGCAGGTTCGCGTCGTCGGCCTGTTGCTCCGCTCTGAAGATCTGCTCCAGCGTCAGCGGGAACGATCCGACCGTGGTCGCATCGTTGTCAGCGCTCATGCCATCGGGGTAGACGGTGGTCGACGCGAGGTCGAGCAGCGCCACGTTCACGATGTCGAGGAACCGATCGTAGTCACGCCGCAGCTGGCTGCCGACGATCTTGCTTGCCTTGTGCACACCCATGTTGGCGTCGAACGCCTCGATTCCCATCGGGGCGACGCGGCTGTTCGCGCTGTCGTACGGGCCACCGTAGCGGAACAGCGTGAGGCTGGTCTGCTGCGCGGTCGGCTCGATCGCCGTGGTGCTGATCGAGGTGCCCGTCGCAATGCGGCGCGCGCTCTCGGTCGCCGTGGTGTTCTCGTATACCGGGCGATTGATGCGCACCGTGTTGCCGGGCGCCGCGTTGAAGTCGACCGTCGCGGCGATGATCTCGCTCGACAGCGGGCCGCTCAGCATCAGGCGATCCTGCTCGGCCGCGGCGTAGTCAGCGCCGACGCCGCCGACGCTGCGACCGGGGAGGCCCAGCTCCTCGGGGGTGTCGAGCGACGCCATCAGTGCCGACTTGAACAGCTGCGCGTAGAGGTACTGCGGCTCGGGCGCCGCAAGCAGCATGTCGCTGGTCTTGTCGTAGAAGCCCTCGGGCATCGAAACGCGGGAGTAAGACATGTGTCATCCTTCGCCGCGCGTATCGCTGCGGCGTAATCTGTCCGTTGACTTCCCGGGGCGCGCCAACACCGCTATGCGGGAGGCGCAATGAAAGGCTCTACGCGGACTTCTCGTAGACCTTGGGGTTCGCCGCGGCATAAGCAGCAGCGGCAAACGGATTGGCCGACCTGGCGCGCTCGTACACCTCGCGGTGATTCGGCTCGCTGGTCGTGACAGCGCCGGCGGGTGCGCCGGGGCTGAGAGTCGTGTTGGCGGGTGCAGCGGGCGTCTGCGCCGCGGCCTGCTGTTGCGCGGTCACCGCAGCAGCTGCGACAGCAGCGGCCTGCGCCGCTTCCTTCGCCTTCTGCCACGTGGGCGCCAATGCGCCGATCGTGCGGAGCTGCGCAGCGACATCGTCACCCGCAATCGCCTTGACCGCGGCCTGCTCGTCTTCGCTGAGCACGCCCATCATACGCGCGGCCTGCTCCGTCGCGACAGCCTCGAGCGCAGCAGCGCGGTCCTGTGCGGCTTTTGCTGCGGCGGCTTGCTCAGCGGCGCGCTGCTCGGCGGTCTTGCTCGCCTCGGCTGCCGCTTGTGCTGCGGCAATGGCCTGCTTTGCCGCTTCGACGTCGGTGATCCCAAGCTGCGAGAGCAGCTCGGCCTGCGCGGACTTCTTCGCCGTCTCCAGGCGCGGAGCAAGCCAGCGGGGGTCGCCTGGCTGCGGCTCTGCAGGCGGTTGCTGCTGAGCAGGTGCCGGCGGTGTCGGAGCGGTGGGCGGTGTGGCGGGCGCAGGTGGCGCGGACTGCGCCGGCTGAGCGGGCGCAGCCGTCTGCGCTGGTGCCACGGCTGGCGCGGTCGGGGTCGTGGGCGGTGCGGTGGGCGCAGGATTGCCCTGCGCAGCGGTCTCAGTACCAGACATTGCGTTCTCCGTTCGACCGATTAACGGGCGTCGTCCCCTGGGGAGATGTTGTGTTGGTTCGACGCGCTACGCGTCGGTCACGATCGCCATCACGCTCCACTTGTCGACGAACGTGCGGTATGGCTGAAAGCTCATCTCTGCCTTGGCCCGCTCCTCCTCGGGAAGGCACCACTCACTGACAAGCACGGCGTCGCCGCGCTTTACGCCCTTTGCTTCTGGCCCAACGGCGAGCACCTCAGCAAGCAGCCCACCCGGCGAGTCTTCGCGGATCTTGTTCTCCACGATCTCGACATCGACGTGGCTGCCCATTGGCTTCGTCTTCATTGGTCCCTATGCAGCGGCTCGCGCCGCGTCGTTCTGTGCCGCCAGCCCACGCATGTATGCGAGGTTGTCCGCCATGCGCTGGCGATGCTCTGCGGGAATGCTTGGGTGCGTGGCGAGCGGTGCGTAGATACGCAGCGCCTCGTCAATGCGCCCGAGGTTCGTCAGCGCGCCGCACAGTTCCTCGGCGGCGCGGTAGTGGTAGACGCTGCCGTACACAGGCAACGAGTCGGTGGGTCGCCTCAGTCGACACGCAGCGCGTGCCCACACCTCGGCGAGGGCGTGTCGCCCTGCGTTGGCGTGCAGCACCGCAATGGCCCAGCACGGCTCGGCTCGCGTCGGGCGGGCCTCATAGGCGCGCTCGTAGGCGGCAATGACCTCGGCGTCGTCGCGGCCGAGAAACTCCAACAGGCGCGCCGTCTCGTAGTGCGAGTGGAAGACCTCTTCGTCGAAGCCGCCCTCCATCTGCACGCGCCGCGCAAACGCATGCAGCGCCGCGTCGTACTGCTGCGCGCCGGCAAGCGCCTGCGCGAGGTAGTACCAGTGTCGCGGGTTGTGCGGGTCGTCGGCGATCTCAGCACGCAACAACTCGGCGTAGCGCGCACACTTCGCCTTATCGTCCTCCGACGAGTGACCGTCGGCGTGGTTGCGCAGCCGGAAGCCCTCGACGATGCGGTGCGGACCGTCCTGTCCCGGGCACGCCACGACCTCGTGGATGCGACCGACGTAGCGCCACGGAAGGTCCAGCCTGATCAGCGTCAGCCGATACCAGCGTTGATCTTCCATCTCCAGCGGGATGGCGTACGCCGCCTCGGTCAGCTCAGGCAGCGTTGCGCCGTCGTCTGCCTCCAGCACCTCGTCGGCGTCGATGCACAGCGCGTAGTCGGCGCCCATGTCGCGCGCCATCGTCAGCGCGCGGTTGCGTGCCGAGCTGAAGTCGCGAAACTCCACCTCGGCAAGCTCGCCGGGCATGTCAGCCATCATCTCGCGGACGATGTCCTGCGTGCCGTCGGTGCTGCCCGTGTCCACGATCGCCCAGTGCGTCACGTGTGGCAGCACCGAATCGAGACAGCGCGCAATGACACGCGCCTCGTTGCGCACGATGAGACACGCGCAGACGCGCGGTGACGTGTTCCCTCCCGTCACGCGCTCTCTACGCCTCGTCGCAGCTGACGATCAGCTGGACGTCCTCGCTGGTCGACGCGAGGTTCAGGTCAGCGCCGGTCGACGTGACCAGGTCGAACGTGAGGTCGTCCGAGGACACGGCGAGGGACCCGCCGGCATAGACGTCGGCGCCCGCGTCGGTGAGACCAGGCTGGCCACCGCAACAGCTGCGGAGCGTCACGGTCTTGCCGTTCTTGGTTGCCGCGGCAATGGACGCGCCAACGGCCTCCAGCGCGACGGTGTCCGCCGAGCCGGTGAACGCATCGGACCAGCTCGCGCCGATCGCGTAGGTCTTGCGGTTGCCGCGGCCCGATGGCGACGCAGCGATGAGATTGATTGAGGTAACAGTGCCAGTGACAACGGCCATGTGATGCTCCGGTGGTGGCGCTCAGCGCGCCTATGCGATGCGCCGCACTGGCGCGGTAGTGGTCTTGTTCTCTGCGGCAGCGATGAGCCGATCTAGCTCGGCAAGCTCCGCCTTGAGTTGCTCGTGGCGCTTCAGCTCGCGCCGGATCGCTTTGCGCCGCGCCCTGGCGGCCTTGAGCACGCCGCGCGGGCCGAGACCGTCAAGCGGCGCCTCGGCGGTGGCGGGCTTCGCCGCTGACCGCACAGCGGCCGCCGGGGGCGCCACACTCGGCAGCTGCAGCTGAGGCGAGCCGCCCTGCGCTCCGCTCATGGCGTGCAATTGCGCAATGAGCGCCCCGCCCGGGACGACGTCGTCCGGTGCGGGCGCTGGGTCACTGAGCGGCACGATGCCGCCAGTGGTCATCTGGAACGCCTGGCCCACGCGCTACTTGCGACCGCGCTTGTTGCGCTTCGGTGCGTCAGCCGCACTCGCCGTATGCGCGTCGGGTGACGCAGACGCGTCGCCATCCGCAGGGCTGTTCGCAGAAGCGGCATCGTCCGCTGCAGATGGCGAGGACATGTCCAGGGCCGTCACCGGCGCGGCGTCGCGCTTCGGTGCGCTGCCGACACATGCGCCCCACGACGCCTCGCCGCAGCGCGGACAGGTGGGCGCCGCGTCGTCGTTTTCGTGATGGCAGATGAGGCAGGGTTTCATAGCTCCGACTTTCGGACGATGACCAGTGTGTCCATGCAGCGACAGTTGGGATGCACGGCACCGGGCTCGCCATCTGGCCACGTGTCGTCTGCCGCGATGATCTCGTCGTCGTAACCTCTGCAGACCTTGCAGGAGTCCAGCGCGGCGAACCACTTGCGGGCAACAACCAGCGCATCTGCGCGGTCCGGGTTGGCCTTGGCGACTGCGTCGGCCACCTTCGCCGCGGCCTGCGAGCGCACAGCGGAGAACGACAGCGCGTTCTCGGTGGCGACGGTAGACGCTAGACCGCGACGGATGGCGCGCGACGCCACGATCCGCGGTGACGAAGTCCCCGTCGCCTTGGCTGCGACGCGCTGCGCCTCCCAGCGCTTGGCGACGCGCTTACCGATGCGCTCGGCGTGGCGGCGATCTGCGGCGCGCTCCTTGGTGAACGCGTCGAATGCCGGAAGCGTCGGCTGTACGAGCTTGGCAGCAATGAGCGCCGCGGTCAGCTCGCGCTTCATCGCCCGCAGCGATACGCGTCTGGCGCGTCGTCGTGCGAGCAAGATCGCAGCGGCTACGGCAGCGGCGACTTTTGCCTCGTTGCCGTTGCGCGCGGCGCTATTCGTCGTCCGCTGCGCCTCGGTCTGACTCGTCCGCTCCGCCGCGAGCAGATCCGCCGCGCTTTGCAGGTGCGCCCTCGTCACCGTCCTCGGCGTCGGCATTTAGCTTCTCCACGGCGTCGTGCAGTGCCTTGTCGGCGGCGCCCTTCTCCGTCTCCAGCTCCTTCAGGTAGCCTTCGACGTCGTCAATGCCGTAGCGCTGTGCGCGGCGCTCAACGGCGCTACGTAGCGTGATGATGCCGGCCTCCAGATCGTCGCGGACCGTGGCGGCTTCCTTCTGCTCGTCCTCGAGGTCCGGCGTGAAGTAACTCGGCCACGCCAGCGTGATGTCGCTCTCGTCAAGCTCCGCCGCACGCTGCACCGCAGCCATGAGGCGCCGCGGGAACCTGAGCGCGCCCTCGCCGACCTTCGCGATGATCCGCAGCAGCATCAGTGAAGCCGGGATCAGGAAGTTGTCGCCGAAGTCGTCGCGGTACTGGTCGCAGCGGTTGATCTGCCGCGCGCGGAGCAGCTGCAGGGCTTTGCCCGACAGCGCCGATGCGAACTTGAACGCGTCGGCGTCCAGGAACACGACGGCCAGCGACTCGGCGAGCTTGATCCGCTGGTCGCGCGCGTTGTCGTCGATCGCCTTGAGCGCGTCGCCCGGCAGCGTGTGGAGCTGGACCTTGGCGTTGGGATTGTCGTACTGCCAGACCTCGCCGGGGCCTTTGCGGCGGCCCATCTTCTCGGTCGAGCCGCTGATCCATCGGCTATTGGCAGGGTTGTCGCCCTTGTAGCCGACAATCTGGTTCGTCGTCTGATCGTAGATTGGCTCGCTCGGACTGCCGCCCCGTGGCGTGCCGTCCATCTCGACGACGTATCCGGGCGCCGTTGGGCCGGTGCCGCGACGAACGCCGATCTCGGTCCATTGAGGATCGCCGGCCATCAGCGCTGCGCGGTGCCGCTGCGACACGCTGAAGTCGTGCGCGCGCACCTCGTCAAGCAGCAGCTCGTGGATGGCCCTGCCGTCGAAGCTACCCTCGATTGAGCAGCCGCGCATGTGCGCGTACCAGACAACCGGGCAGAACCCGAAGCCGTGCACAGCCTTGCGCTTTTCGCGCCAGCCAGATTCGTCTAGTGGCGAGCCGTGCTTGTCGGCTACGCGCGGCTCGTACTCGACATCGACCTTACCGTCGATGACGCGGCGGTAGAGCTTCGTGACGCGATGCCACTTGCCATCAGCGCCAAGTGCGTCCTCAAAAAACGGGTACTGCACGACTAGGCGCGACACCTTGCCGTCCTCGTCGAACTCCGGCTCGCACTTGGCCGGATCGATCGTGGTCGCGCTGAGGCGCCCGTTGACTACGCCAAACGTGACGCAGCCGGATCGGCAAGACTGCCCGGTCCCGAACACCTCTTTCGCGACGGTGCGAAACCGAACGCGACGGTGCGCCTCGGCGATGGCGTCTGTGACGTCGTTGCTCTCGGTGGCCCGCTCTTCGCCCTGCTCGTCCTCGACCGTGACGTTGAACGCCGGCCAGCGCGCGTTCCCGAGCAGCAGGTCAAGGTTGCTATCGATCGCGTTGCGAACGATTGGATAAACGAAGCACGGCGCGCGCTTGAACAGCGGCACGTCCGCTGCGAACCAGTCGGCGAGGTGTTCGTACTGTCGTCCGTCGACCCAGCGCTGCAGGTCCTCGAGATAGTGCGCGCGGGGTGACTTGTTGCACCTCGCGGTTTCGCGCGCAGCTTCGGCGCCTACAAGCTGCACGTCGGCCATGTGGTGTCGCTTCGCTTGGGTTGTCGCTTCCGGGTGCCGTGCCGCTACATGTCGGCGATGACGGTCTTGGTTGCGATGGGTGCGTTGGCGGCGCGTAACGCCATGGCCAGCGCCCAGAATGAATCAGCGTGTCCCTCGCTGGTCCGCGGCGCCTCATACGAGACGTTGCCGGCCTGCGTGACGACGCGCTTGATGGAGCACACGTCGCGGAACAGCTGCTCGTTGTCGCGAGGCATTCGGATCATGTCCGACGCGAACAGCGAGTGCGCGCGCGTCGCCATGTCCTCTTTGCTCTGCAGGGTGAAGCTCACGGGCTCGACGCTCATCTCGCCGTACGCCGCTTGCGCCTCGGAGGCAGGGAACGCACCCAACCCGGTCGCGTCGATGCACATGCGCTCCACACCGAACGGCGGCGCGAAGGCGCGCGCCACGAGCATCTGAATGTCGCCGAGCTGCGTGCGCTTGCAGGTGGCAGTGTGGACCACGTGGTAGCGCCCGTCGTGGTTGCGTCGCACGATGGCCAGCTCTGTCCGATCAACCTCTTTGCCGATGTCGAGCCCAGCCCAGCACGGTCCGTGCGGGATGTACGTCGAATCGATGCGGGCCGCTTCGACCAGGTGCGTCGGGATGTACTGCTGCTCGTTGTCTAGGAATGAGCAGCAGAACAGCTGGTTGAAGACGCGCTCGTCGCCGCGCGCCAGCCTCCAGCAGTCGGCGATGTCGACTGGCATGCCATCGGCGATGGCGTCGTCCAGCGTTACGGCGTGGCGCGAGTACCCTTCGTTCTGCTTCGGGTCACTCCACAGCTCGTAGAACAGACCCGCCGCGCCGTTGGGCGTCGACAACCCGCGGATGCGGTAGCCGTGCAGCGCGGTGCCCGCCGCGCCGTCCCACACCTCGTAGGGCCGGTCGTAGTACGCCAGCTCGTCCAGGATGACGTTGCCGCTAAACGAGCGGCCCGCCGACGTGTTGGGCAGCGACAGAATGCGCCCGCCATCGCCGCGGCCGTTGCCGCGCATGATGAGCTTGGTCGCACTGTTGTGCAGCGGGACGGCCCATCGCGAGCCAAGCTCGGCGAGCGCCGATGCGTGCAGCTTCGACTTGGCGAGGACCTCGTCGGCCTCGCGCTGCCCCAGCGAGATGACGGTCGTCGTCTCGCCGAACAGCCCCCACAGCACCGCGGCACCCGCGATGGTGTGGCTGATCCCGATCTGTCGCGACTTGAGCGCGAGCATGAACCGCGACCAATCGAGTATCCACTCGAGCTGGAAGCGGTAGAACGTGTGCAGCCACGCGTCTACCGCGGCGAACTCACGCGACGGTAGCGCCTCGCGCAATCCGTCGTAGGTCCGCTGGGCGTCAGCGCTGAGAGTCGGCAGCGCCATCGCGCGCCTCGTCGCTCTGCGGCGTCAGCTTGCCGAAGCGCTCCGCCATGATGCGGCGTGCCTGCTCCGGCGTCGCCTCGGTGGTGGTCACCTCGTGGCGCTCCGCTGCCTTGACGCCGCTGATCTCAGCCCACGTCTTGGCAACGAGTGCCACAGCGCGCGGGTCACGGTCGACCTTCGCAACGGCGCTTGCCAGTGCGGCATTGAGCGCCTGATTGACATCGATCTCGATGCCCTCGCGATCGGTCACCTCGGCGCGCACGATGCGGCTCGCCTCCGCGCAGTACTTCTTCGCCGTGTCGCGATGGACCTGCCACGCCTCGGCGAGCGCCTTGTAGGTGCGGCCACGCTCGAAACGGAGCGCGCGCATCAGGTCCGCGATGTAGTCGACGCGCTGGTCCGGTGTGGACAGCGCCGCAACCTCGGGCGAGGTCGGCCCTGGGATGTCGTGGTGTGCCACTGTGCCCCCGGTTCGACCGTTAACCGCCGTCGTCGCGTGGTGGGGTGGGTGGTGATAAGCGGCGGTGTTGGACCGCGCGTGAGAGATCTGGCTACGCGAGCATCACCGCAACGCCGCGGGCCGACGGCTCGCCAGCTATCTCGTCCCACACCGTCGCGACGCCCTTCGCCATCGTCGCCTGGCCGCGTGTCAGCGCCATACGCGGCGACATCATCAGGTAGACGACGTCGCACGGCTTGCCGTCGTGGTTGCGCGCCAGCCACTTGCGCAGCGCCCGTGCCGACTGGACGCCCTCCACGACCCACGGGCCCGGCTCGTCGAAGTAGCGTGACGCAGCCTCGCTTGCCTCGCTCCACGCGTGCGTTGCGATTAGGTCGTCCAGGTGCCGAACCGTGTCGACACCGAGCCGCGTGGACAGCGTCGTCTTGCCGGTCCGTGGCACGCCCGCGATTACGATGCGCATCGCGTTGTCCCAGTACTCCACGTCACGTACCGCGCGAGCCGCTGCGCCCTGCGCTGTAGCTCGGCGTACGTCACCTCTTGCGACGCGTCCTGCTCGGCCGGCGCCATGTTGCGCCAGATGCTCAGCATGTGGGCCCACTTCTCGTCGCCTCGCTCGCCCCGTTGGTGCGGTCCGCGAGCTGGTAGACGATGACTCTGTGGTAGAGGGCGATCATGAAAAGCCCAGCGTGGCACAGGCGCTCGCGTCTGCGCGACCCTGGGCGGGTTAGTCGTTGTGGTTTGCTGAGTTGTCGCAGTACTTGAACCGCTGCGCCGGTGTTGGTGGACCAGCTGGGTAACGCTCCCAGTAACATCGCCGCTTGGTCGTAGTATTCGTAGCGCTACGCCGCTTCGTGGACCAGAGCGGAATCGGACCGCTTCGGCTCAGCTTGCAAGGCTGGCCACCAGCCCACTGGACCGGCCCAGGCAGCCCGCATCGCTACGGGCCAGGCCACATCGGCACGAGGCGCTCGCGTCTCATGCCGCCCCTCGCCGACGTGTGTCGGCGCGTGGCTTCGGGGTTGCGTCACTCGGGGCTTGTGAGGCCCCTCGGGGTGTGATCCCACGCGACGCAGTGGACCGTGTCGGTACTGCCCCGACCGTCCGCGGCGGTCCGCGTTGCGGTGTTCCGCCACGTCGAAGCTGTTTCGGCCCGTGAGGCGCTGGACCCTGCGCCGACGTCGTGCCGCAGCGTTGGCGTCGTGGCGAGCAGGATCCGAAGCCCTCATATATATAGGGCAAAACATGTCCGCTGGTGTCCCTTACTTCACCAAAAGATGCTTAACGGCGCGGGCCAGGGCGCGCTGTCTTGCGTCGATTGTGTCAATGAGTTCGTATATCTCCTCAACGCAGTCTCGCACCTCGCCGACAATATTCGCCGCTTCGTCTAGAAGAGACGCACGGCGAAGAGCATCTCGTGTTGTCCAGCACCTGCCGCCACCGGCGACCCCGCTCCGGCGAAGCCCGCCTCCGAAAACCAAACGCTGCCCCGTTTGCTGCTCAGCGCGGCGCAGTCGGCGCTTGGCTCTGCGCATCGTGGTCGGCGTCGGTTCGCCATCTGCCCCGAGCCATTTGCCGCCCGGGTCAACGTCGGCTAACAGCCGGCACACGTCGGCCATGGTCAGCTGTTGGGCCAACTGCGCCCTGGCGCGCTGCGGCACCGGGCGCGGCTTCATTCGTCACCACCCGTAGCTCGCTCAGCATGCTCGCGCAGCGACGACAGCGGCGTGACGGCATCGTCGCTCAGTCCCAGTGCCTCCATCCACGCCTCTGCTCTCAGGTCAGCGTCGACCGGATCGCCAAGCAGCTCGCTCAGCAGCAGCTCGCTCCGTCGCCGCCCCTGCGCCCTGGCGCGGTCCCTCTCGGCACGGGCCGCAGCGCGATCGTCTCGGCGAATGTCCTGCCACGACAAGTGCGCCTCGGTCAGGATCCGCACGGCGCGCGCAACCTCACCGGCGCCCTCGCGCTCGGCCCACCGCAATGTCTTGCCGTTGTCGCGGAGAATGCGCCGCACAATGTTGGCCGCGATCCCGTAGTTGCTCGCCAGCGCTGGGCCGTCGTCTTCGGTGTTCGGGTGTCGCAACTCGTAGCTGATGCACAGCGCCGACTGGTGACGCTTCTGCAGCTTGCGAAACGATGCGAGCAGCCACCGCTGCCGAGACGCCGCGTTGACTTGGCGCGGCGTGAGCGTTGCCGCGCTGATCCAACCGGGCTCCAGCCACGCCGCGAGCGGATCGGTTGCCGGAATGCCCACCGCGCCGCCTCCGCCCGACATGGCCACGTCGAGTTGATGTCCCATCGCCGACGAGTAGCCAAGCTCGGCCGCGGAGTCCCAGAACAGCCACGCCAGGTCAAGGTCAGGATTGATCGCGCTCATACGTCCACCGTCCACCTGATAGGCTCCGGACTGATGCCCGTGTCGGCGATGAACGCCGCGAGCCACGCTCTGGCGCCATCCTCGCCGAGCGACGCATGGCGGTTGTTGCGGACCCACTGCGACGCGTGCAAGGCCGCAAGGCGTCGCTCCAGCGCGTGCGCGGCGAGACCCGGTGGCGCGCATCTGTGCGCTACCAGTCGCGCCACGACCCGGCGCAGCTTCGACTCGTACAGCGCCTCGTCCGCGTCCTGAACGCCCTCCGGTGAGCTGCCAAGCGGCTCGCCTACTGCGAGGAACTCCAGGTCGCTGCAGATCTCAGCGAGCACGTCGACGCGCCCCTCCTCGTCCTCGAAGAATCCCTCCGCATGGTAGTAGCGGTCTGTCTTCGGGATCTGGCGGACCAACGTGTCGTCCATTGGCTTGGCCGCGCAATGCCACCCGGCCGGGCACTCCGCGTGCACGACACCAACGTCGGTGTACGCGGCGGATTGGCCAGGCAGGATGTGGCGCCCACACTTGCGGCACGGGAGACGCGGCTCGCGCTCGCCGAGCAGCTTCGTGCCAGCGATGAACGGGCGCGTCGTCCTCGGCCTCGTTACGATTGCAGTCATGCATGCCGCATAGCACGACACACCCGGTCACCACGACGCGGGCACTCCAAAAGAAAAAGCCCGACCGCCTCGCGACGATCGGGCCGAACTACCATGGTGTCAGGGTCAACGGCGGGATTCGAACCCGCGACCTCCCTCGTGCAAAGAGATAACCGTTCCGCTGCGGCCCGAATCGGGCAAAGAGGTGCGAGACGGAATAGGCGCTCTACCAGCTGAGCTACGTTGACCGGTGTTCCCGGCTTGAATTGCACCAGCGTTACCGGCGTGAAAGGCGATAACCCTCATGCTTCGGCCCGCGGACGGGCAAAGTGTTGCCGAGGGGTATTGAACGGTGTCCTGCTCACTAGACGACGGGAACAGATGTCGGGCAAGTTGGTGCGGCAGGGGAACATACCAGATAACCCTACCACTTCGGCCCGACATGGAAACTCTATAGCACACCACACGCGTCGCAGTATTGGCAGCCCTACGCGGCTGACGAATCTTCTGTGAGGCCACACGCGAACTCAGACAGGAGCTGCGGCGTGGCCGTGTCGAACCCGGCGACGTCGATCATGCCGGCGTCGCTCGGGTCTGCGATCGTGAACTCGGTCGCTTCCATTGCGACCACCGCGAGCTTAGCGTCGATGCCCATCTGCTGGCGGTACTGCTTCAGCGCGACGTGGGCATGCAAGTCGCCCTGCCACGTCTCGTTGTCAGTGTAGATGTGAAACACATCGACCGGCACCTTGTGCTCCATGGCCCACATCATCGGCAGGGCGCAGTCCGTGCCACCCATCGGGATCTGAGCGATCCGCTGCATCGCGTCGCCGATCCTCATGCGCGGCGAAATGTCGACCGTGCTGATACCCGACCGCAGCGAGCTGTTGTGACCGTAGGCGCGGTACCCGGCGCTCGCCCACTGCCCGGTGCAACGCGGATGCGACCAACCCGCGTCAGCGCTGGAGAACGCCACCACGCCGCAGTTCGGCTCCACGGCCAGCGCAACCATCGCCATCGCGGTCGCAGCCTCGCGACACGAGACGAAGTCGATCCCGGCGACCGGCGCGCCCATCGATCCTGACACGTCCAGCGCCAGCAGGTGCCGCTTGCCGGTCTTCGGCACGGCACCGAACGCCGCGTAGAACGCCGCGTCCAACGCGTCGGTGACCTGCGACACGGGCCCCCACGTCAGCGAGCCCTTCACGCCACAGCCGCGCGCGTACACCTTCTGCGCCGCCATCAGCGCGATCGGGTGCATCCGGGCGCGGCGCAGTCGCTCGACATCGCCGAGCCGCTCCGCAACGGTGCGCGACGCATCGGACAGCGGCGCGATCAGCCCGACGCTCGTCATCTTGCCGAGGTTGCGGATCATAGCCGTCATGGGCATGCCGACGAGTAGCGCCTCCCACACCTCACGGTGCGCAAGCAGCTCAGTCGGCACCATCTCGCGCGCGAGTCCGCGCTCCACAATGAGCTTCGCCGCTGCTTTGGGATCGGTCGCCAGCGTCTTGCACTCCTCGTACGCGGCGATCAGGTCGGGCAGGTGCCGCTTCAGTGCGCCCTGTTCCTCCACCGCGTCGCGGCGCTTCACGATGCGCTTGCCCATGCCGTCGCTGCCAGCCACGGCCCACCGAAGCGCGGCCTCGGCCGGTAGCTCCAGGTTGTCCGCGAGATGGCACAGGCGCAGCACGTCGCGATGCGACCAGCCGTTGCGCTGTTGGTACTTCACGAGCTGCAGCGCCAGCTGGTCGCCCGTCTTCGCCGCGTACCACTTGCCGACACCACGCCGCAGGCCGCGACCCCACCCGCGCAGCTCGTTGACGATCGCGACAAACTCGAACAGGTGCGTCCCGATGCGGCACACGTCGGGTAAGGCATCCAGCGCAGCACGGCGCGCCTCGGGCGACTCCGACGCTGCGCAGATGGCCAACGCGAAGATCGCCGGGCTGTTCTTTGGCGCGTTGCCGGCTTGACTCACCTCGGCGATCGTCCGCACGGTGCGCAGTGGATCGGCGACTACGCAGCGACGGACGGCGGCGGCGTTGTCCAGCGTGAGGGCGCGCTCCTTGACGTAGTAGGTGCCGCCCTCGCTGCCGAGGATCAGGAAGCGCTGCAACCGCGCCCAGTCGTCCACGACGAAGCTGTAGCCGCCCGCGTTGTTCTCCTGCTGCAACGGGGACACCGCCTCGGACTGCGGCGTGTGGATCGGGTTGAGTGCCGTGGTGTAGATGCTCATGACTTGGTCCTCATAGCACGACACATCACGGATACTCGCTGGCCAACTCGGACGCGCACTGGCGACAGACCACGCGCTGCGGTGGAGTTGGCTGCGGCAGGATGGCCCGCAGCGCAGCGGCGACGCCGGCTGCAAATGCTTCGCACTCCTCGTTGGTCGGACGAGCACTGAGTGCCTCGCTCGCGATGCGTCGCTTGACGATGTCGACCACCACACACCACTCGCTTTCATCTGTGAAGTCCAGGCGGGATCGCTTTCCTTCAAGTCGTTTCCACCAGCCGCGAAGCAGATCGTGATCGCCAATCGGTTGCCAGTTAACCTTGCTCATTGCTCGCAGCCTCCAGTTGTTCCAACCAATCCTTGCCGAGGTGCCGCCGCGCAGCCTTGGCAAACCCATCCGCAGTCGCGCGCACCGTCACCGTCTTCGGTCGAAAGCCAGCCTCTACCATCGCAGCATGCGGCGACATCTCCCCCGCTACGACACGCTCGTGCAGCGTCGGCGCGTCCTTGCGCAGGCGGCGGAGGGCCTTCGCCGCAGTATTGCCCTCTGGTCTTCCAACTGAATCGGTAACATTGTTACCAGTTTCACGCCCACCATCAGCGGGCCTTCCCGGCTCACGCCTCACCGCCTCATCGAACAACGACAGCGCTTCGGGGTCGCCGCGGAGCATGTTGCGGACGATGTCGATCGTTGCGCCCAGCCCCTCCAGCGGCTTGGTCGCTACGAACTCCTCAAACCGGTCGAAGCGCACGGTCTCGCCAGTCTGGATGACGCGCTCGCGCCACAATTCGCGACGAAGAATCTTCTTCAGAAGCCCCGGCACAAGTGCAAGCGTCGACGAGACCGACATCGCCTGTCGCAGCGACACGACCAGCTCGTCACCAAGACGCTTCTCGTCAAATGGCGACGGCATCGCCTCTCAGCCATGAACTCACGACGCGCATCCTGTTCTCCAGTTCATCGATCGATGGGTTGTTGTTGTACTCACCGCCGATCTTGTTCACGCGCGCCCACGCTGCGCGGTAGTCCACGACCCCACCGCTCTTGTGGAACCGGACAGCGTAGCGCTTTACTAGCTTGTTCAAAGCCCGATTGCTGGCGTCGCGACGCTCTGCCATGGTCGGCGTACGCTCAGGCTGAGCGTCGGTGCGATCCACGAAGGCTCCGTGTAGACGAATCGCAAGAGCCATGTCCACGGGAGATCGGATCTCCCCTACGCGCGCCATGAGCGCCTCGGCAGCTGCGATCTCGTCCGACGTGAATCGCTGCCCGTCAAAGATCGTTCCAGCGTGTTCCGCCTCGGTGGCGCCAACTGGAACGAAGTCCCCGCCAGTGGCCGCCCGCGGCGTCTCTCCGCGGAGCGCGCGCCTCGCAACTTCGTCGGCGCCGATGGCGCGCGCCACCTCGTCTTTGACGCGGTCAGCAAATCGAACCAGTGTGCTGTCCGATGGCATGTAGAAGTGGGCCACGCCGTCTCCGCCGCGCACGGCGCGTCCCATGAACTGGCGAAAGAACATCTCCGTGAGGATGTTCGTCGCGTACACAAGGACGCGCGTCCGCTTGATGTCGGTCCCCTCGCTCACCATGCGCACTGACACGCACCACGGTTCGTTCCCCCGGCGCAGTCGATCGATCTTGGCGCCGGCCTCCGCATCGTCCGACACAACAACAACCGGCGTCACACCCAGGTGGCGCCTCATGGCCCCGGCAATCGCGCGCGCATGCTGCTGATCGACCGCGGTCACCAGCCCCATGGCATCCGGTGTGTCGCCGGCCCGAATCTTCATCAGCTGCTCGTGCGCCTCGCGAAGAAGGTTAGGCAGGAACGCAAACTCCACATCAACTTGCAACGCGGTCAGCAGCGTCTTGCGAGACAGGTCTGCATCACCATCGGCGAGTCGGCTGGTATGGCTCTCGCCGTGCTGTCGCCACGTCATCTCGCCGTCGAAGTGGTGAAACAACACCGGGCGACATGTTCCAGCAGACAACGCTTCATCGTAGCCGAACGCGTAGTCGGCCTTACACTTGCGCCCAGCCCCGCCGTCATCGGTGACCGCGTCCTCGTACTCAACGAATGGGATGTCCCCGGCGTCCTCGCGCCAGGGTGTGCCCGAGAGACACAGTCGCATTGTGGCGGAGTTGAACGCCGTGACCAGGCTGCGCCCCCAATCACGCCCCTCGGCGGCGTGATGGATCTCGTCGGCGATGAACATAGTCTTTCGTCGCGAGCAGTGCGCAGCGAACGCATACGGGTTCATGGCGACTTGCTGGTACGTGACGACGACCCCGGCGAAGTCCTTACCCTCTGACCGCGACGGATCCGATGTCCACGACGGATCAAGCTCGATCCCCATGCCGTGCGCCTCCTGCGACCACTGAGCCTTGAGGTTCTCTGTCGGGACCACAATCACGATCCTTTCAACGTGCCGCCCGAGTGCGCGCCTGGCTACCATGAGAGCCCAGCGCGTTTTCCCGCTGCCAGGGCAGGCTACACACAAGAAGTCGCGCGACTCCTTGTCCCAGTACTTGATCAGGGCCTCTTGCTGCCACGCATACGGATCGATGATGCCTTCCACGCTATCTCCCTTGCTCAAGTTGCAGGACGCGCAGAGCGCCTGCCCATTGGACACGTCCGTCTGACCGCCGAGAGAACACGGGATCACATGATCCGCGTGCCAGGCGTCGCCCAGCTCCTCGCCGCACATCTCGCACTTCCCACCCGAAACCATGAAGAGTGCCTGACGCTGCTTCTGGTTGAACCGACGTTGATCGTTCATCGTGTCGCGCCATAGCACGACACACCATCACTCCTCGGCGTCGCCGTCTTTCTTCGGCGCCTCGTCCCAAGCCAACGCCGTCGTCGGCAGCTCGCCCACCTCTTCACCGAGCCGCCGCAGTTCACGCAGCGACGCAGCCCGCCGCGCCTCCACCTCTTCCAGCGTGTACAGCGGGCCGCTCGTGTCCACCGGTTGCGCCACAACCGCCGCCATCTTCGCGTTGGGTGGCGCGTGGCCCTCGCTGTTATTCGTGAGGGCACGCACGCGCGGCTTGTCCACCACAGCAATGTACGCCTCCAGCAGCTCGGCGCACCACCGCTGCATGTATTGCTCCCACTCGTCGTCACTGATTCGCATCAGCCGCGGCGCCTCCAACACGACACGCCACACGCGGTAGCGCTCCGCGGCGGTGTCACGCGGCCCGCGCAGCAACGCCAGCACATCGCGACAGCGCTGCACGTGGTCGGCGTCGTGGTGCAGGTCAGGCATGGACCGGCTCCCATCGTGGCGTGACGCACAGGGCCGCCATCGCTTCGGGCATGTCCTCCCAGGCGACGTCGAACTTCGTATGCAGATCGACCATCGCCGCCATCGTGACGCTGTATGGTGTGCCGATACTGCGCTTCGTTTCCCGCCACGTGCGAACAAAGGCCCGGCGCACGGAGGCAGGGTAGCCCGGCACCCATCTGGAGCCGTCCCACCGATGCTCGTCTGTGACGACACTCATAGCTTCGACCAGTGGTCCGCATCTTGGGGCACCCGCGGCCATGTACGCGTCGCGGACAGCGACGAAGATCTCTCGATCGTCACCCCTCAGAATCCTCCAGCGACACGTGCCAACCCGACGGCAACGCTCTGCTCGCGCCACCTCGCCACCACCCACCACAGCACCCACCGCAGCAGCGGCAGCGCCCAGCATCACGTCACGTCGTCGCATCGTCGCTCTCCTCCGGTTCGCCGCGCATCATCGCCTCGCCGCACCACGGGCAGCGCGGCGTTTCCTGGCCGCAGTACAGGTGCACCATGTTGATCCACACCGTGCCGTGGTCCCGGCGCAGCACAACGCCAAGCGCCTTCTGCCGCGCGGCCATACACTCGGCCGAGCAGTGCCACGCCGTCAGCCCGAACATGCACTGCATGTAGTGTGGCTTACAGAACGGCGCGTCCACCTTCACCATGCTGTCGAAGTACTCGTCGGCATCAGGCTCGTTCTCGTCGGCCGCCTTCCACACGAAGCCGACTAGGTCGGTCTTCGTGTCGCACAGTCGGCAGGTGTGTTCCTTGTCGCGCCACCGCAGTCTCATCGCTTCTACGACCTCCGGCGCCTTATGGATCGACGCACCGTGCCGTAGCCGTAGCCGTTGCCGTTGCCGTTGCCGTCGCCGTAGCCGTCGCCGAAGCCGTAGCCGTAGCCGTTGCCGTCGCCGTCGCCGTAGCCGTAGCCGTAGCCGTAGCCGTCGCCGTCGCCGTAGCCGTAGCCGTAGCCGTAGCCGTTGCCGTTGCCGTCGCCGTAGCCGTAGCCGTAGCCGTAGCCGTTGCCGTTGCCGTAGCCGTAGCCGTAGCCGTTGCCGTTGCCGATCCCAGGCTGAATGTCGCTCACCGGCACCCCCACGTGTCACTCACTGGAACAGAGAAGATTTCGGCGTCCTCAGGCAGGTCGACCGGGCGCGCCATGGGGCGCAGGTCGGCCTTACTGGCATCCGCTACGATGCCGGCGAACCCGACCGACTTCCAGCCGAACACGTGCACCGCATTGTCCATGCGGAGGCGCCCGTCCTTGCGGGTCACATCGCCCGCGAAGATCCACCCGCGGTCAACCACCACAATGGCGCGATTGCCCGCTGGCGCGCGCGATACCGAATCAGCGCGCACGTATTCCACCTCGTCGATTTTGATAGTAGCCGGTTTGCTCATCTGTCCTTCCTTTCTCAAATCCTCATCGGCATCAGCACCGAGACATCGCCCACCGCGCCATCACCACACGGCCGCAGCGTCGCAGGGTCCAGCGCATCGGCGATGTCCAGCAGCACTTCGTCGCCCTCGATCGCGCCTAGCGCCTCCACGAGGTACCGCGCATTGAATCCTGCGCTGCGCTCGGGTCCGTCGTAGTCCACCGCGACCTCGTCGATCGCCTCGCCGCTCTCCGGATCGCTCGCCTTGATCCGTAGCGCGCCGTTCAGCTCCACCGTGATGCCGCTCGTTCGGTCGCTCGCCGCAACCGCGACGGCACGACACGCGGCGAGGAACTGCAACCGCGGCACCGTGACGGGACGCGGGTCACGCGACGGGATGACCGCTTCGTACGGCGGGAACGTCGCATCAGCGAGCTGTACCGCGATCGACACGTCACCGTGCGCCGCGTACAGCCACGCGCCCTGCGTCGCGATGCTCACCGCATCGTCGCCCGCCGTGGCGGCAAGCGCCCGCAGCGTCTTCACGCCACCCAGCGGGACGAGCAGCGTCGCCTTGTCGCCGTCGCATGGCGCCTCGGCTCGCACGAGGCGGTGCCCATCGGTCGCCACCATGCGCAGCGCTCCGCCGCCCAGCTCGAGGAGTGCGCTGTGCAGACTCATGCGCGACTCGTCGGCGCTGATGGCGTACCCGGCGCGGTCGATGAGCGACGCGAGGACGCTGCCCGTCACGCTGAACGGCGCGGCGTCGTCGGGACGCCGCGGCACGTCGGGGTAGTCGCTCCCCGGCATGGCGTGCATCGTGTACTTGCGCGCCGTGCCAACCGCCTTCACTGTGACGGTGCTGTTTTTGCCGACTGCGATCTGAACCGGTCCGTCGGGCATCTGCGCAACGCGATCGGCGAGGTCTTGCAGCGGGACGCAGATCGCGCCGGGTTTCGTCACCTCCGCTTCGACGCGTGACGTCACGGCGAGGCGTAGGTTCGTCGCGTCGATGCGCAGCGTGTCGCCCTCTGCGGTCAGCAGCGCGTTGGCGAGGATTGGCATCGTCGCCTTGCGGTCCGCGACGTCGCGGGCGCGCTTGAGGGCGGCGAGTAGTGGCTTCTTTGCTGTGGTGATGTTCATTGGCAGTATCCGTCGGTGATGATCTCGTCCTTGTCGTCGATGACGTAGAAGTGTTCGCGAGCCCAGGCTGCGACGTCGTCGCAGTCGTAGGGCGGACCGGCAAACGTTGTGTGTTCGTCGCCGTTGTCGCCCTCCAGCACTGTGACCTCGCACCCGCTGTCGCACCCGTATGTGTCGTTGCGCAGGGTCCACGTGACCGGCTCACGCCTTGGCTTTGCTGGCAGTGTGATCTTTACTGGCACGGTGGTCCTCTCACTTCGTCGGCTCCAGAATGATGCACGGCTGACCGTCTTCGATGACGTCGTCCTCGGTGTAGCCGATCTTCTCCAGCGATGGCGTCAACGTCGCGAAGCCGACCTCGCCGCACCATGGTTGCTCGGCGCGGTACACGCATTCGTCGTTCACGGCGGCAAGCGGCGTGTGACTGTTGCCCTCGCCGTCGCACGCCATCACAACGATGGTGTCGCCGGGCATCTCGGTCATCATCTCGTCCAACAGGTCGCGTAGTTCTTTCAGCTTCATCACTTGTCCTCACAGAAACTCAAACCCGCCGCCGCGGCGCTTTTGTGGCTGCGGCTCGCCGGGTCCCACCGCCCACTCCACGGATATGGCAACGGGAAGGTTTGGCTCGGCGTGCGTCCGCAGGCGCTCGATCGTGTCAGTGTCGGCGCCGGCAACCAGAACCGTCACGCTTCCCCACGGCACACTGAGCGCCACAATGCGGTCGCGAGACACGCCGCAGTAATCGACAGCGGCGAGTATGGCAACCGACGTACGGCAGAAGCCCACGTTCGCCATCCGCTGCAGGTCATCGGCGCTGTGCTTCGCTACGTCGAATGTGAATGGTCCCACTACGCCACACCTCCCAGCGCATTGCACACCTCGGCCGCCTCGTCGTGCCACCGCAGCAACGTCACGGCCTCGTACATCGCGCGCACCACGTCGTCGTTGTCGGGCGGATCGTCCTGTGGCGCGATGATGATACCGTCGTAGATCCACGGCCACGTCAGCTGCCGCCCGTCGTCGAATGCCACGACTACGACATAACCACCGCCGCGTACCGCGTAAGTGCGGACGTCTGCGATTTGCGCGGCCATCAGTTGAGCTTCCTCGCCTCGGTGTTGCGCATGTCGTCCAGCGTCGACAGCAGCAGCTCCATGATGCGCCGGTCCGTCCAGCCCGCCTGCCGACACAGCTCGCATAGCACCATGGACGCGGCGAACGTGGTGGTGAGCAGTGGCTCGCCTTGCACCGATGCGCTCATGGCGACGGCGAGCTGCTTCGCGTGGCCGATGGTGGCTTTTGCGAGTGCGCTGGGCTGTTTGGTGTCACTCATCGTCGCCGCCACCGTTCGCTCCGCACGCCGCAATCTCCTGCAGCAACGCAATGCGCTGGTGCGCCTCGCGTAGCTGCTCCTCCGATTCGACCAGCTGCCCGCGGGCGTCGTCGCGCTCGTAGGTCAGCCGTTCCTTCTCGGACTCCAGCCACGCGATGACGTGCTGCCCGTCGCCGTCATCGGCACGCAGCGCGGCCACGCGATCTATCGCCCGCTCCGTGGCCAGCTCGTCGTCGGGGTCGGCGCCGATCGCTTCGTGCAGATTGCGGAGCTGGGCGGCGAGGCGCTTTCGTTCTGACTCGCGCCCCATTGCGACGTCACGCCACCCGTCGCGTTCCAACTTGGCGCGGTTCAGATCTCGCGTGTCCTCCGCGTGCTGCTCTGCCAGCGTCTCCCACCGCGTCGCTGCTCTCCGTAACTCCACCATGTCGGCGCGAGCCCGCTGGCGCCACTTGTCGCGGCTCTCGCGCAGTTGTTCGCGCTGGCACTCCGCCTCGTCCAGCGCGTGGCGCAGTCGCGCCGCGTTAGCCAGGGCGTCGTCGCGTTCCCGCTCAGCCGCGTCGGCGCGCTGCCTCACGCGCGGGTAAGTATTCAGAGAATTTTTTAGCTTGCGCTCACACGAGGCGCATTGCTCAGCCGCGTCGTCCCGTTCCGCCTCCGCCTCCCTGCACCGCTGCAGCAACTCACCGTTGCGCCGCTGGCAGTCCGTCACGTTGCGCGACAGCTCCGCGTTGTCCCGCGCCAACGCGTGCAGCGTGGCGAACAGCGCGCGCCGCTCCGCGTTGTACATCGCGGCGTCGACCGAGGCGGCGTCGGTTGGTGCCGGCACGGTGGGGCGCGTGTCGTCTGCTACGGGCGGCAGCGGAAGGTCGTCCTCTGGCGGCGGGAGGATGGTGGCGTATCGGTCATGCACTGGCGTCACATCCCTCTCGCCCCGTCTCGCGCATCCACACGCCGGTCGGCGCGTCGTCGTCCACGTCTTCCGGGGGGGCACGACGCGAACTCGAACGGGCACACGTCGCAGTCCACCACGACGCGCAGCTGCGGGTCCGCCAACACGGCGTCGTAGAAACGACGCGGGTCGGAGCGGTACTCGGCTCGGGTGATGTGTAGGTCCATTACGCTGCGTCCTCCTCGTCCATCGATTCCTCCAGGCCGCGCAACACCACGCGGAACTTCGCACCGAGCGCTCCGTCACGCTCCCGCTGTGCCTGCACCAGCCGCACCGCCTCCAGCGCGCTCAGCGCCTCGGCGACGCTGTGTACCTCGTACACGTACGCGCCACACATGCGCAGAGACCCCTGTACCTGCAGCTGCGTCGCGTCGCTCGTCTCGCCTGGTAGCTTCACCTCGATCCAGACCGACGCGCCTGCGATGTCGACGTGCAGGTCCGGCGTGCCCTTCGGCGCGAGATGGATCCAGCCGCGCTTCGCCGGAACGCTGCCGCTGTTGACGCGCACGACGTGAGCCAGCGTGCCGTAGCGCGCGGCGATGGCGTCGGTGATTGCCTTCTGGAGGATCGTCTCGTCCTTCTTGGCCACGCTAAAACCTCACCGTGCAGCTCTTCATGCGACGAATCCCGCCGGGCAGCGCGTGAGCGGCGTGGTGTGCTGCGGGATGCTGGTGTCGCAGTATTCGAAGCCCTGCGCGGCTGTTGAGTCTTTCACGGTGACACCTCCTCGCCGCGGCCGCACGACAGGTCATAGTGCCTCCCGTTGCAGGTCACACCGAACAGCAGCGCCCACAGCCCGAAGAGCACGGCGATCGACACTAGACACCCGCCGCAGTTGATCTTCACGCTGGCCACGCGCTTGCTCACTTCTTGGACCCCGCGATCACAAGTTGGCACATCGCCCACCACATCAGCGACACGAATAGGTCTGCAATGATCGCAACCCTCACGGCGACACCTTCTGTACCCGCCACAGTTGATCTTGACGCTGGCCACGCGCTTGTCGCTCACGGCGACACCTCGCAGCGGCACAGCGCGATGCCTTCCTCGATGACCAGGCGCGCGTCCTCGTGGCACCGTGGATCCGGCACTGCGTCAACGCAGCCGACGGGAGATGCATTGCTCACGATCGCGCTTACGATCGCGGCGATTCCCGCTACGATGAGCAGCGTAAGAAGAACAGGCATCATGCGCTCCCAGAAGAACTCAGCCATCACTCAACCTCCCGCAGGGAGGTCCTGTGCTCCACGATCTCGTCGATACTGGGGCGCTCCGTAAGTGCGGTTATCAAGCGCACACCGGTCGCATGCATCCATGCGCGGTCCATGCCGTCGGTCACTGCCTGACTGCCGCACCAACACGACGCACACTCGCGACCGATGCACGTGTCGATGAGGTACTTCTTCGGCTCACGGCAGAGGCAGCAGAAGTCCTCTTCAATCTGAAGAAATCGCCGGGCGCAGCGTGCGCGAGCCTCCTCCAGCGTGTAGCGCGGGCCAGCAAGCGCCGCCTCAACATCCACGCCAAGCTCGCGCTTCGCAGCCTCGTTGTCCAGCGGACCAGCTAGCGCAAGAAGGCGCTGCCACCCCGTATCGTCACTGCTCTGCGGCCACTTTCCGTCGTCGCGCTCAACCATTACTCACCTCCCGGCGCCCTATGCGCCTCGCAGACCCACACCCGACCCGCGCTGCCACCGCCACGCACGCGCGCAGCCACAGCGACCGCACCGCAACGTCGCTCCCCGCCGCCCACGCGCCGCCGCTGACCGCACCGTGCCGTGACGATGCGGTTCCACTTGCGGTACCCGGAGCAGCCGCACGCGACGCAGCGGTACGCGTCGCCATCGCTCTGCCAGTTGTGTTGCTGTTGCGTCGTGGGGCATGTGTCGTCTCGTCGGACACGCCGCAGTCGTGGTACTGGAGGCCCCACGCGGCCGTTGTCGTCCTGCCGCATAGCACGACACACCGGCTCGCCCCGGACCGCGCCGTTGACCCGCTGCAGCTCCGTCTCGCGCCGGTGCTCCACGACGGGACGCGCTGGCCACTCGGCAAGCAGTGCCGCGCCGCTCACCACCGGCGACCACAGCCACAGCGCGACACCGCCGCGCCGGTTCTGCCGGCGGCACCACGTCTGCGCCGCTGCCATGTCGTCGTCAGTGCCGCTGAACTGCGCCACAAGGCGGCAGTCGGGGCGTGGCGTGGTGACCCTGTAGGCGAACATGTCGAGCTGCTGCGGCGCGGGGTGGTGGGTCACGCCGCGCTCCGCTTCTTGCCCCATCCGCCGCGGTGCGTCTCGCACGCGACGTAGCGCTTGCACCAGCCGGTCGGCGGCACGTAGTGATGCGTGGCCAACTCGTCGCAGCCAGGCGCTTGGCAGCGGCGCTCGACTACGCGCTCGAGCTGGTGTCGTCCAATGACGCCGCATGCCGTGCAGCGATACTCCGCGCCGGTGCCGCGCCAGTCGTGCAGGCCCGTGTCCGTCGCGTCGCAATGCTCACGTCGGGCGCGGAACTCGCGGGCGCGGTCGATACTGCGGCGCTGACACGGCGCACCGTTGACGTCGTTGAGGTACCGCTCGCGCCTGCGCGATCCGCTGCCGCCGCACTCGCCGATGAGCGACCCATCGTCGCGCCACACCCAGTATGCGCGCTCATTGTCCGCGGCGAGCCGCTTCGCGTGGTCCAGTGCGAGCAGCGGGTCGTCGTAGTGGTCGGCTACGGTGACGCCGTCGGGTCCGGCGCGGCGGATGGAGTAGGTGGCCGTCATTGGCGCACCAGGTCTGGACAGAATGGGCGCTCGCCACGTGTCGGCTCATGGTTGGCGGCGTCGAAGTGGCACGCGAACATGTCGATCGGCGTCGGCATGCTAACGGTCTCGCCGTTGTCTAACTCCACGATGCCCTCGCCCGGAAAAACCTCGACCGTGCCAATGCGGTGGCGCCACAGGTATTGCGCGACTGGACAGCCACACGCGCACCCAGGCGAGCCCTTGCACCCGAGCATGCGCAGACGGTCCGCAACGTCGCGCTTCGTCGCGCGTCGCCTGCGCCAATTCTTGTGACTGCCCGCGGCGTACCTTCCGGTGTACGTCACCACCGGCGCGGCAAGCTCCAGCAGCAGCGCGCGGCATTGTTCGGCGACGGGGCTCACTGCGCAGCCTCCGTCGCGTTGCGCTTCTCGGCGCACGGACCGTAGCGGCGCCCGTCGTCCTCAGAGAACGCGTACAGCGACTCCTCTGCGGCCTCACACAGCGCCACCCATCCGGGTAGCGCATCCGGGTACGCGGCGATGACGCCAGCGGCAACGCGGCGCCAGCTGCGACCATGCAACGCTGGTAATGCGTACCGGGTCCCGCCGCGCCGACACGACGCGCGCCCCTCCGCAATGAGCCGACCCTTCGCGCGGCAGAACTGGTCACCAGGTGCGCACCACGCCGCCCCGACGTAGTGGCGGCCATCCGTCGCGTCGCGCTTGCAGCACAGCGTGAGATGGCCCGCGCCGATGCGCAGGTGGCAGAAGCGGGGTGGCCTGGGCGTGGGGTTGGTGGTGGTGGGTTGCGGGTCGGTGGTTACTGGTTGTGGTGTCGTCATGTTTCTCCCGTGTCGTCAATATGTGTCGTAGTAGTCGCCGTCGCCAGGCGCCAATGACTCAAATCGCGCCGATTCGTGAATAAACCGAAGGCGGACCGTGCCCGTGGGACCATTGCGCTGCTTCGCGACAATGATCTCGGCTATGCCCTTGTCGTTCGATGAGTCGCAGTTGTAGTAGTCGTCCCGGTATATAAAGATGATCGTGTCAGCGTCCTGCTCCAGCGAGCCAGATTCGCGCAGGTGACTAAGCAGCGGGCGCTTGTCCTTTTGCGACTCGCACTCACGATTTAGCTGCGACAGTGCAACCACTGGCACGTCAAGCTCCTTCGCGAGCTCCTTGAGTCCAACGCTGATCTCGCGCACGTCGTTTTCCCGGCTGCCGCTCTGCTTCACCGCGCGCATCAGCTGCAGATAGTCGACGACGACGATCCCAACGCGGATCTGCTCGCCGAACGTTCGCCGCATCTCGGCCTCGGCGCGCCGGATCTTTCCGCGCAGCTGCAGGATGTTCATGCCCGGCTCGTCATCGATCCAAAGAGGTAGTCGGCTTAGCTCTGAGGACGCCCCAGTCAAGCGCGTCCAATCGGACTGTGTGAGTTGTGCAGAGCGGAATGACTGCAGGTCGACACGCGCCCGACTGCACAGTTGCCGCGCAGAGATCTGCTTACGCGGCATCTCAAGTGACGCGATGAACCCGCCGTCCATGTGTATCGCGTCGCCAGAGTCGTCGTGCAGCGCCCGCGAGCACACATTGACTGCGACTTCGCCAGCAAACGCGCTCTTGCCCATGCCTGGGCGCGCTGCGATGATGTACAGGCTGCCGCGCTCCAGTCCAATGATCTTGTTGTCGAGATCTGGGTAGCCGGTCGGGATACCAGTCGTTGGTCTTCCGTTGGCCGCAGCCGATGTGATCTCTGTGAACTGGTCGGCAAGAATCTTCCTCAACTGCTCCGGTCCGGCCCTGGTACGCGCGGCCCTCGCGATGCCGTAGACGTCCTGTTCGCATCCATCCAGGAACAGCTGCACCGACTCAACGGGTCCGTAACTCTCAGCAAGGCGCCTGTGGGCGCACTGTTGCCATTCGCGCATGCGCGCCATGTCGGAAACGATTCGGCAGTGGTGTGCGACGTTGACAACCGCCGGGCTCTCGTCGATGACGCTGCCGAGGTAGGTCACATCGACCTTGCCCATGTCGCCGGTGTCACGCAGGCGCCTGGCCACGCTCACAAGATCAACTGGGCACTGGTCGACCACAAGGTCACGGATGGCACGGAACGTGGAGGCGTGCGCCGGCACGTAGAACGACTCTGGCGCCAAAAGCTCAAGCGCCGTGTCCAGCGCGGCCCGGTCGAGCATACACGCGCTGATCACGGCACGCTCGGCGGCGGCGTCGTTCGGCGGTGTACGACCAGACGTCACGTGGCACCACCGTCGCTCGGCATCCCGACGTTGGCAACGGCGCGCGCCAGCGTCGCCATGCGCTCCGGGGTAAGCGGGACGATGTCGCGCTTCGGCTTTGGGCGCTCCGCTCGCCCACGCTCGCCGTACTGCGCAGTGGCCGGCTCCTCGCTGCGGGCCTTGTCGCGCTGCTTGCGCAGGTTGTCAGGCAGGTAGCGCAGCGCGTTCGTGATGGTGCGGCGCCGGTCGGCCAGCGACATCTCGCTGCCGAGCTGCGACAGGCGAGCGCGGACGGCATCGGCGCACTGCTCCGGCGTGGTCTCGGCCATGCGCACACCCATCGCGCCAACGGCGACGGTTGCCCATGCGACGAGGTCATGGTCGATGTCGCAGGCGTAACGGTCGGCGGCGAGGACATCGGCGACGGCGCTGGCTCGGGGCTCGGGAGTGTCAGGGCCGGGCGGTGCGTCGATTGGCGGGGGCGCCCCCCCAGACCCCCCATCAGGAACAGGAACAGGAACAGGAACAGGAACAGGTGCAGGAGAGGATACGGGGGCATCCGGCTCATGCGTATGCCCCATACCACCAACACCGGAAGGGGCATCGAAGGGGCATACCGGCTTGGTATGGTCGTTCATGTAGATCGACCTGAACTCGCCAGCGAAGGGGTGATCGCCGACCGAGGACAGTTCACGGATGACGGCAGCGCGCTTCTTGTCGCGAGTCTTCAGCGAGTCCTGGCCAGTCTGGTACTTGAACCCGCGTGGCAGCCAGACCAGTTCGGCGTCGGCGTCGTACTTGACGATGCCAGCGCGCACCAGCGCCGCCAGTGCCGCTGAGACGGCCTCTACGGTCCAGCCAAGCTCGTGGGCCATCACGGGCACACCCAGCACGTAGAGTCCGACCATGTTGCTGTGAGGGCCGCAGAACAAGTACGGCGCTAGGGCCTGTGCATATGCGTCGCCGCGCAGTGCCTTTCCGCTGCCGCGCTGCCAGAACGATCCGCTAATCTGTCCATAGGCTCTTGCCATCAATCCTCCATCACCCTGCAACCCTCACCGTCACGCTCACTCGCCCGCGGACCCGCAGCGGCGAGAACAGCGGGTCCGGCACGATTCGCTCCACACTGTGCAGCCACGACCGCGTCGGCCCGGCGAGCAGCGTCACGTCACCGCTGCTGATCGTGCAGCGGCTCACCGGTGCGCCATCGTCGGCGCGTATCGCCCGGCGCCAGCGTCGTACCAGTTTACGATGGCGCTATCCCACGGATGCGGCCCAGCGACACGGTCCGCGATGTCGCGCCACAGCTGCGGCATGGCGGGCCATGGTTTGCCGCGCGCGTCGTGCTCGTCGTACCGATACGCGCCGTCGCCTACCCAGCCGAGGCGACCCGCAGCGGACACGCGGACGCGCATAGGCAGGCCGTTGGGCGTACGTGGCCGCACGAGCGGCGACGCCTCGCAGACGCGGCGCACTTGGTCGACCAGCTCGCGCTGCTCGGCGACGCTGAGGCGCGCCACGACGGTGTCGATCGCGGTGGTCATGGCGACACCACCTCCGCCGCGAATCGCCGCTCCGCGTCGCGCTCCACCACCTCGGCGCGTGCCGCGCCGTCGTAGTAGCCGCTGATGTATGCCTCACGGTGCGCGGCGTACTCAGCGTCGTCGGCACGGAACAGCGATCCCCACGGGTCCGGCGGCATGCCGACAGCACCGTCGCGCCACCCGCGCATGTACGTCGCGGCGAGGCTGTCAGGCTGCACGCGGCGCCTCCAGTACAGACCAGCGCCCTCCGTGCCCAGGGCCCCACACCATCCACGCGTAGTCGCAGCTGTCCGTGCCCTTGCCGGTGAAGCTCGGCCGCTTCGGCAGCACGTAGACGTCGCACTGGTTGGCGCGGTGCCATGCGGCGCGCTTCTGTCCGGCGAGCCACGGCAGGCGCAGCAGCATGGCGACGGTCCCGCCGGGACCTGCCAACTCGCGCGACCTCTGGACGAACTCCATCGCAAGGCTGTACGGCGGATTGCCAATGATGAGCGTGCCAGACTCAGGAAACCGACCCGACGATGCACCCAACCAGTCCGCGCAATGGACGGTGGTGTAGTGACCCGACTTGCTCGCCTCGCGCGCGCGCGCTTCGTCAAGCTCGTAGCCGACTGTCACGACGTCGTAGTGGGGACCAACGACCGCCCCGATTGCGCCGTCGCCGCACCCTGGATCGACCACGCACAGCGGATCTGGGGGCAGGTGCGGCACGATTGCCTCGACACACCACCGCGGCGTCTTGTAGTAATCCCCCGGCACACGAATCGCGCCGCGCCCAGTGCTAGACATTGCCCACCTCCACCACACGCAACGGCAATCCCGCTGCCTCGATCAACCGCATGCAGCCACGCGTTCCCGGTGATGCACCCACCGGAAACGCCAGCGCCGAGACGTCGTGCCCATGATCGCGCAGCGCCACGGCGAGTCGCACCATGCGCTCGTTCCGCAGCGGACCGGCTCGGCGCCCCTCGCGAAGCCACGCAGCGGGATACGGCAGTACACGACACGCCCGTTCGCGCGCCCACTCGTCGGCGTATCGGTCTGCGCCGCGAAGTCGCGCGTCTTCCCAGTACCACGGCTCGTCGGCGTCCCAGCCGCACGCGCCGTGAATCACCGCGACGAAGTGATCCTCGGGGCGCAGCGCGTCCAACTCGTCGAACACGATGTGCGGCGGGAAGTCGTCGCGCGAGCCGGTGATCAGCGCTACGCGCACTGCTCACCTCCGCTACACGCCGCAAAGTTGCGCCGCGCTTCCTTGCCGTACGGCACGCGATACACCACGGCGAGCACGCCATCGTCGAAGAACGCCGACGCGAACATGTACGGCGGCGCCCCGGGTGGCGCGCATGCGCTGCGTACAGCGCCGTCCCGGATCGTTATGGCGCCCGTCTCGGCGCAGCGGTGCGTTGCGTCACTCATCGGTGTTGTCCCTCAGTTCGCGCAATCGTTGCTGGCGCCTGGCGTTTCGGCGTAGTCGCTCCATCGCAATATGCTCCACGCGCTGCAGCCCGACCCGCGTCATGTTGAGCAGTTCAGCAACGGTCTCTTCGGTGGCCGGGCCGCGATCGGCGACGTCAAGGGCACACGTGTCGGACATGCGGTCCATATCTTCAGGTTCAACATCGGGCCAGTTGAACTTGATGCCGTCGATCGTTTCGTCCAGGTACAGGTGGAACCTGCACGAAACAAAGGGACACGGACGAGGCATGTTGATGCAGTCGCCACGAGTCGCCGGCAGGCGAGGGAGGTTGCCGTCATCCACCCCGCCGTCCTCGCGAACGATCCTGGATAGCCACTCGCGCCGCTCGGTCTTGGGCCGTGACGCACACGGGCGCCGGTTGCGCCCTGTGCGATCCGGGAACATTGGCAGTTGCGCGCTCAATCGTCGCTCCTCCTCACTCCGCCGCCACGAGTTGCGGCTTGCTGTTGCCCGAAAACTCCCACCGCAGCTGACCCGACTCGTCGCAGCACGCAGCGATCTGTAGCGCCTCGATCGAGTTGGCCCGGTGCCGGCGCATTACGGTGCGGAACCCGCCGAGGACAACATCGTGCCGCCGCGTGCGCAGCTTCGGTCTGCCGAGGTCGTCCTTCTTCACCTCGCCGATCACCTTGCCGTCATTGACGACGAGCGACCCGCCGCCGTCGCAGCACACCTCGAGATGCGTCAGCTCGTGGTCCAGCAGCGCCATCTGCTGCGCCTCGGTCGACTCTCCCCAGACGAATTCGTCGATAACGAGCAGCGCATCGGCAACGCCGAGCGCCCGCTCCTTCAGCGACGTCGGCTTGATGGTCGCTGCGGCGGGGTAGCCACCGTGCTTCAGCGTAGGGATCATCTCGCCGCTGTCTTTGTCGTATTCGGTACAGAACAACGCGTCCACGGTCACCCCGGCATGGGCGAGCGGCTGGTGCCACTTGCCGATGGCGCGGGTGATCATTTCGTCGATGTGCTCGGGGACCTTGTCGAAACTTTGGGGCACTGGTTACTCCTTGTCGTGGTGCGCGCCGCATAGCACGCCACGGGCTGTGTCCTTCTCGCGCGACGCGGCGAACAACATGCGCCACCCAGCGCCGTCCCATCGACGAACGATTCGCTCCGCCAGCAGCGTGAGCCGGTACACCTCGCTCCCGGTCCGCGCATCGACGGCATCCTGCAGCACGATGCGCGACGCTCCGAGCAAACAGCGACGTGCAGCAGCGTACCGCTCGCTGAGTGGCAGTGGGTTGCGGTCAGGCATTGGTAGCCTCTGCGCGCTCCACCTCGCGGGCGAGCCGGCGGGCGAGGATGATGAACCGTCGCCCATTGCGGTCAGCAAAGAACGCTTCGGCGTCATCTCCACTGCGTGCGAACGCCACCATGCGCGCCAGTGAAGTAGACGGCTCCGTAGCAAATGCGAGCAACCCGCCCACCATCACAATGGCGGCAAACCCCTGACCAAGCGCGTCACCGGCTGCGGCGATCCACTGTGCTGCGTCGATTCTCGTCACTTCGCACCTCCATCGCGCCAATGCGCGCCGTAGTGATTCACCGCGAGCACGCATCCGCCCTCGCCGCAGACTGCCGGCGCGTGTCGCTCCGCTGTGGCTCGCGCGGGGTGCTCCGGCGCCAACACGAGGCCATGCTCCTTGGGCGACAGCGGCTCGCCGTTGCGCTGCAGCCGCCCGCAGCGGCACTGCTGGCCGCATCCGCACCGACAGAGATAGCGGCAGAACGTCACCGCTCACCCCGCGACGTCTCGCACACCAACAGCACAGCCAACACGGAGCAGGACGCTCCGAGCATGACCAGCATCGCCGCGGGTCCACGCATACCGACTTGCGACAACGCGACCAGCGACACGGCGCAGCACAGCGCCACGATGGCGAGCAGTGCCGCGGCGATGTCGACGATGCGGCGGGTGGTCATGTGCGCCTCCGTGGGCCGCGCTCGCGCAGCATCGCGGCAATCTCCGCCTTGCTGATGTCCTGCATGGCAAGCTCCAGCACGGTGGTCGCGAACCGCGTGTTGCCGGTGCGCCACATCGACGTTGCCAGTTCCAGCTTGTCGGCGATTGGCAACGCGCGCACCTCATCGGCGATTGCTTGCAGGTCGGTCATTGCCTTGGTCCTCTCTCTGCCCCGAAGCAAAGCGGTGTCTCGCCAGCGGGGCCCGCCGCTGCGGCGATGCGCGCGACCCGCTCAGCGAACTCGCGCTCGCACTGACGGCGGATGCACTCAGCGGCGTCTTCCCATGTGTAGTGGCGCCCGCATCGGCACAGCGGCAGCAACGTGTTCCCGATCACAGCTCCACCCCCAGCCGGCGCGCCTCGCTGCGACCCGTATCCGTCAGCGTCCACCGGAGATGCTTCCCGCCGCCGTCAGCCGGCTCGTACGACGACGCGACCCACCCGCGCGCATCCAGCGCCGCGATCCATGCGTCGTATGCCGGCGCGTCCAGTACGCCACGGTCCGCGAGGCGGCGGATGAATGCGACGCGGTCGTCGTCGCGGTCGGCTCCGTAGATGCGGCATCTCACCGCCTCCGGTTCACCGATGCCCATGAATAGAAGCTGTGTCGTGCTCATGCGGCCTCCGCTGCGGCGCGCTCGACGCGCTCAAAGGTGTAGACGTACACCCACGGGTTGCTCGCCCAAGGGGCACGCTTGCCGTTGAGGTACTCCCACACGGCGCAGAAGTTGTGCCGCGCGTCAAAGAAGTGCGCGTCCACCACCGACGTCTCTTTGCGCCCGTCTGGGTGCGTGACCCGTTGCCGCGTCTTCTGCGGACCTGGCAACGGAAACCCCTCGGCGCGCGCGTCGTCGTCGCTGATGTCCTGCAGCCGCTCGACGCGCACGTCGGTGATGCGCAGCCACAGGCGCGCCGCCCACTTCGGCATGTGGATCGCAGGTCGCCAGCGGCCCGGCCCTAGTTGCGGAGCCGCGTACCCTACCAGCGGCGAGCTGACCGAGCGCCGGTCGTGCTGTCGCCATTCACCGTCGGCGCGGTAGCAGATGTACGGGTAGTCGTCGGGCGCGTGGTTGTCGTATTCCTGCCATGTCTCGCGCACCCACAGCACGTCGCCGATCCACAGCCGCGAGTAGAGACGACACACGCATTCGTCACGCTCGCCGAACGGCATCGGCGCCTGCAGGTACGGCCCGGGATTGCCCGCCGGGCTCGGTCCCGGGTCCACCCACGCGCGGTCCAGCTGCAGCTCGTCCCACCACGGACAGCTGCCGTGTCCATCGACGTCGGTGTTGCGGCGCGAAACGAGCCGGCGCGTCTGGCTCTTGCGGTCATCGAGGACCGCCAGGACCATAGATCCGGAGAAAATTAGAGGCCGCTGACGCGGTACCTCGCCAACGCCTTCGGCGGCGGAATCGTCTCGACCGTTGCGTAGCATCGAAGGTTCTGCAGCACGCTGGCCACCTGAGGCTGGGTGAGCGAAAACTTGGCGGCTATCTCCTCCCATGTTTTAGGCTCCTCCTGCAACCAGGCGCCCACCCGCTGCCAGAGGGGAACACAAGAACGGATCGCGTCGATGTGTACGCGCATCTCTGCCAGGCGCGCCGCCTTGCGCGGGTGCCTGAGTCGCACCGCGTCGGAGAACGCCACAATGCGATCCATGCCGGTTAGCACAATCTGCTCTATCTCGTAGGGTCGACCGTCCCACGTCGACACTCGATCCTTGACCAGTGGTTTTCTGATCCCAAGACGCTCGAGCATCGGCGCTAACCGACGCAGGTTCCCGCTGCGCTTGAGCACGATGGAGATGTGTTTCGACTTTGGGAGCGACACGCACCCGTCCGTGTCGAACACACCAGCTAGGTAGTCCGACTCGCTGAGTGCTTCCGGCCAACCCCAGCGCCCGCGCTTCTTGAATGGCGCGAACGCATCGCGCAATGCGCGACTGTGAACGTCCAGCCGGAGAGCGGAACGCGCCCGATAGGTCTTCGGAGAAACCCCGAGGGTGCGCCACAGTCCGACGAGCACATCGGCATAGTCTGCGTCCTTGTACCCAACGCTGATGCACACGGAGCGAGGCGCGATTGACCCGTCTCCATGCACAGCTCCAAGTAGGTAGGACCAGTCCTCCTGTGCCCAATCGATCTTCATCTCGCAAGTCTACCATGTTCCTCGCCAGGATGCGGCGCACCATCTCGCCGCTGAACAGGATTGGTTTCGTGATGCTCATTCCGCCGCCTCCTGCTTCGCTTCGCTGTGCACCGGCGCAACCCGTAGTGCCACGTGGTACAGGTCTGGGTGCGCGAAGTCGCCAGGGTCCGCCACGCCCTTGCTGCGGATGTCAATGCGCGCATCGGTGAGCTTGCCGGCGCATTCGGCGCGTTCGCCGAGTACGTCTTCGTCGTTGTCGACGCGGACATGCACCCAGTACGACCCATCGTCGCAGCGCGCCACGTCGACATCGCCACCGGGAAACACGATGCGCACGTGCACCGGCTCGGGACGAATCGCCGGGTCGCCGCGCAGGCGGATGCCCTGCACCTCGTCGCCGAATCGTTCGATGCGTAGTGGTTTCATGCCGCCTCCATCCGCGCCTCGCGCTCCAGCCATCGCCGCATCCGCTCCTTCGCTTCCGCAGCGCGCCGTCGGTCAGCGCGCCGCTCCATTGCGCGCGCCTCACGCCGACTCGGACGACGCAGCCGCAACGCGGCGACGCGGTCCGCCACGATGCGCTCCACTTCGGCGATGACACGGTGACACTGCGCCGCGGTGAGGTAGTCGACCGACACGGCGAGCAGCGGCATGAACAGCACATTGGCGAGGTACTGCCGCGCCTGCCGGTGCGTCATCCACGGGCTGCACCGCCCGCCGCCGCTCCACAGCTGCGCAATGGCGTACCGCGCCTCGCGCCGATAGTCGGCGGTGACGTCGTGGATGATGCTGTGCAGGTTGGTGACGGTCATGGTGTTCCAAAGGTGGGAGGTGTGACGCGCCGGCACCCGTCGCCAATGCGCGGACGAATCGCGCCGGGCAGGTGGTCGCGTGGCTGCAGGTACAGCGGCGCGAGGCCGAGGCACTCACGCAACGCGTCGATGAACCGCGCGTGCTTGGTGACGCGGGCCGCGGCGTAGCGGTCGTGGGTGGGGCGGGTCACTGCGCGGCCATTCTCCCGCTGTCCACGGCGCGCGAACGTTGAGCGATGAACCACTGCCGGGCAGACTCATTTTCCTTGAGGATCTGGATCGACGAGTTGTGCAGGAAGTGGTGCACCGCGCACACGACGAGCATGGAGATCTCGTATCGGTTCTTGTCTCCGGCAGACGCGCGACCCTCCAGTCGACGGTTTAGAGCAAGCGACGGACAGCCTGGCGCAACACCAATCCTGTCGATGAGCTTCGACGAGAAGTCAGTCACGGCCGTTGGTGAAACGGCCCAGCAAAAGGCCAGTGCGCCGAGCACGCACGCCGGGAACTTGCTCTTCTTGATGGTGAGCGCCCATGCGATCGCGTCCCGGTTTGCCACGATGTACTCGGCCAACTCGTCGGGCGAGATCGTTGCAACGTAACACCCTCGCTCCAGCGCAAGGATGGCACGAGCGATTGCCACCTCCCTGTGAGCTTGTCGCGAACCGGTGGCGATACGCAGAATGTCTGCGTGCGACCGCTGCTTGCCGGTTCCAAGGATCGGCATGATGTCTCGCGCGGTTTGGTCGTCGATCACAGTCACCTTGAACCGCGTCGGCATGCCGGTCCTGACGACCATATGAAGCCGATGCTGCCCCTCCACCGGAAATCCGCTGACGGTCAGAATCACCGGCTCCGGAGCAGCCTCGCGCCACCGGTTCTCGCGCCGAGCTGCCGAGTACAACTCAACGCGCGACTTCGAGACGCCCCGCTGCCGAACGCCAGCCGGCGGCATCGCATCGATCCATCGCTGCGCCATTGCAGGAGTAACCAGAACCCAGGCATCGAACCCCACGAACAGTTTCATTTCTTTTCTCCAAACGTGTCGGTCTCTGCGCCCCATTGCGCCCATCCGTCCCGCGCTTCGCGCGAGTACATGTCAAGCTTCGCCCCGTGACAGAGCCCATTCACGAGCCGATAGAACTCGTCGGGCTTGCGACTGTGCTCGCGCATGTCGGCGAGCAACGCCGTCGTCTCATTGGTCAGCGTGATGACCGGCTTGCCGCGAACGGCCATGATGCAGTGCTCCGTTTTGCCGCGGAGCCAGTCTCCGGTGCCCATCTTGTTCTTGACCCACGTGAGGATCGTTTTCTCGGCAAAGCCCCACGCGTCCAGACAGCGGAACGCGTCGCGCATAAACGCGTTGGTCGTCCACAGCCACAGCACGCAATCGTCCTTGGCGCGATCCGCCACTGGCAGCGCGCAGATGTCCTCGATCGACATGTCCGGGTACGGGTTGCGACCGCGGTGCGTGACGTCCTCGGCTCGCTTTCCGTAGCGCCACGGCGGGTCGATCACGATGACGTCGAAGCGCCCCTCCGGTTGCGGCACCGGTTGCGCGTCAAGCTCAGCGGCGAGCGCGCGCTTCTCGTCGAGCTTCAGCTTGCCGATTGCCTCTTTGACGGTCTTCGCTTCACCGGAAACGATCTTGTCGACCAGCTTGTCTTTGATGGGCGCGTTCTTCTTGCTGGTCAGCTCGATCAGATCCTCGCGACGGTCTGCCACCGGCGTTTCGCGAAGTGCGTCGCGCTGCTCGTCGGTGAGAACCTTGGCCACGCGGATCTCCGCTTCATTGCTGCGCTTTGGTCGCCCGGTGACATTCGCCAGGTCGTCAGCAAACGATAGAGGCGCCGTCACGGCGTCTCTATTCTTCGGTCGACCGCGACCAGCGCCGCCGTGCCTCGTCTCAGGGTGAAGCGCCTCGTAGATCTCCTTGCTGCGCGCCAGACCCTCGGCGCGCTCCAGCACGGGCAGCTCGTTGCGGATAAGGTTCTCGTGTAGCTCGGCTAGCTCGCAGCGCAGCTCATCCAGCGCAACCACGTTGACGGCGATCCGCGTGTGCCCGAGCGCTTTGCATGCCATGAGCCGGTTCAACCCGGCGACCAGGACGCAGCCATCCGCGGTAACGGTGATCGGGTTCAGCAGTCCGAGTGCCGCAATGCTGGCTTGCAGCTGCGCGGTGTCGCCAGCTGGTCGCTTGCGCGTCGCCGGGACCTTGACGTTGTCGATCGGAATCAACTGGAGGATTGGTGCGCTCACACTGCACCTCGCACCGGCAGCGCCACGCCCTTGCGTCGCAGGTCATCCACGATGCGGCACACCCGTTGCTGCGTGATGCCGAGGTCCGCGGCGATGTCGCGCTGGGTCAACGGGCGCTCGCCGCGCAGTTCGGCAACGTGGCTGTCCCACAGTGCGGCGAGCACCTCGGCTTGGCGCGACGTCAGGTGCCGCTTCCGCTCTGACAACGCGTCGCGTGTTCCGTGTTTTGGTCGGCAACGTCGCGGATTGTCGTGTTTCGAATTTTCTTCGCGACGATTCCACTTGTACTGCGCAGGCGTTGCGCTGTTTGAAGTGTCACCCATAAGGGTTAGGTTCTCGGCATGAAACGCAGCCACGAATCAACCTCCTCCAATGTCGCGATAGAGCGCGTCGACCCAAGCCTCGTCGCTGTCGCCCCGCCGCATAGCACGCCACGTGGCATCACCCGCGGCGACCACCGGCGCGCTCCGCAACGAAGCAGTCGGCTCCGGCGCGCGCCACGTCGTGGGCAGCTCGGCGATGGCAACGTCAGGCGCCGCTAACGGTAGCGGCGAAGCGGCGAGGCCCGCGGTGTCGTGCTCACCGATGCAGCCACGCGTACCGCGACTGCACGTGCGGCGGTCGTGGAACGCTGAGAACTTCACGCCGCACTCTGACGCGGCGGTTTTGTCGGCGGACAAGTAGCGGCGTAGACGCGCCGCATCAACACGGAGAGAATCACCCATGCGTTACCTCCTCGGACTCATCACGTTGCCCGCGACGCTCGTTGCGATGTGGGCTGGATACTCTGCTGCGCAACTGCTCGGCGGACCGGACGGCTCGCTGCTGATCGTCGCGTTGCTCTACGCGCTGGTTGCCGTCGGCGCGGTCACGTGCGTCGCGGTCTGCGTCGCTGGATACGAGATCGTCACGCAGGTGGAGCTGTCGCGCCAGGCCGCCGAGTCGCGGCACCAGGCGAACTGGAAGGCGCGGTACGGTGCTCACGGCGACGCCTCGCAGGAAGGACCGCGGACATGAGCGCCCGCGCCTGGAAGGTGTCGACGCTGGTCGCTGGCGTGGCCGCGCTGCTTCTCGGCGGCGCCGCCGTGAGGCTCTCTGCCTACAACGACGCCCGCGAGGACAAGGAGCGGCAGCGCGTCTGGGACGATGCGCAGAAGCAGCTCGCCGCCGACTCGATCCGCGATGCCTTCGCCGACCGCTACGCCGAGCTGTGGGGCAGGCGCGACGCGATGGTGGCCAACGTGCTGCTGATGCCGCGCAGCCTCATCGATGAGCGCGGTCGCGAGTGGCAGTACGTCGGTCTGGTTCGCTACAGCCTCGGCACCAACACGGACACCGGGAGCATCGGCGTGATGGCGCGGGTCGACGGTAACAGCACCGTGTGGGCGCTGAGCCCGCCGCTGCGGCAGTAGCGTCATGCGGTGGGCGCCTCGGTGGGCTCGTCCCACGACGCCATGGGCACACCCGGAAACAGCTCGTTGATGCGGCGCGCCAGCGCTCGCGACGGGAGGCGTTCGCCCGCAATGATCCGCGTCACGTAGCCACTGGACACACCGACAAGCTCCTCCACCTGGCAGATCAACAGCCCGGACTCGGAAACGGCGTCACGCAGCGCGATGGCACCCTGGTTCACGTCCCGAATCTGACACGGTGTAAGCCAGGTGTCAAGTCAGCTGGCTAGAAAGGTGGGCGGCGGTGCGGTCTCATGGGCACATGGCACACACGAAGCAGCAGACGGAGATGCACGCCCGCGTTCACAGCCGTCGCGAGCAGCTCGGGCTGAGCGTTGCCGACGTGGAGCGCCTCATGGGCTACCAGGGCGAGGGCAAGACGGACGGCAGGCTGGCTAACTGGATCCGTGAAAAACGCCGCCAGGGGCGCCACGCTGCCGCTACGGTGGCATTGGCGAGGGCACTGCGGTGGAGCGTGGAGGAACTGTTTGGCGAGATGCCACCCGACACGCCGCCGTGGGAGTGGGCGATCGGCTACCTCCGCCACCGGGTGCCGCCCGATGCGATCGACCGCCTGCGCGACGAAGCCGAGCGCAACCCGGAGGCGCACGCCAACCCGGAGGGCTGGGGTGCCAGACTGCTGGAGATTTCCGCGCACATCACCACCGGTAAGCCACTGAAGTCGCTGGACGATTCGGGCACGCGAAAAAAATCGACGCGGGGCAGTTGACAGCGGGCTGACACGGTGTCAGATTGTGTCTCGTGAACAGCGAGACCAAAGCCACCCCCGCCGAGTACAGCAAGCCTGCCCCGCTGGAGTTCCTCACGATCCAGCTGGCTGCCGAGAAGGCGATGCCGAGCATCGCCGGCGTGACCTTCGTTCATGGACAGGGTCGCATCTACTTCGACGCGCGGGACAAGGCTGCGGCGACGGCGGCCAAGCGCGCCGTGGGTGCCTTCCTCAAGGCGAACTTTCCGCACCGCACGTACTACCACGCCAAGAGCCGCAGCTATGGCGTGTGGCACCTCCGCGACTACAGCGGGTACGCCACCGGTGAGGTGCGTTGCGGCATCCGCATCGCGCTGACCGAGGAAGAGCGGGCGAGCATCTGCCTCGGTCCTCTCTCGGGCGTGAACTGCGTCGGGAGGGCGGCATGACCCTCCGCGGCTACGACGCGTGGAAGACCACGCCGCCGAGCTGGTACTACGGCGACGCGCCGGAACCCTGCGCCTGCTGCGGCGAGCACGACTCCATGCCGGACGAGCACGACGCGGACGAAGACGGCCGCCACGTGATCCGACACGACCTCTGCGAGATGTGCCACAGCATGGGGTGCTGCCCCGACGCGGTGGCGTGCCACTGCCACAGCTGCGGGCGGCGCGGCGTGGAGACCTGTTACCCCGACACGACCCTGTGCGTGGACTGCGACGCGTTTCGTGAGCGGAGCGCGGCGTGGTTCGCGGCGCAACGAAACGATGCGCCCGCTGCCGCGATGGAGGCAGCGGAATGAAACAATCCATCTCCACCCCGGGCGCCCCCGAGAGCACCGAACGCCTCGCCCGGCAGCGGCAGCACATCGACAGCAGCGTGGCGGCGCGGCGTGAACGCGACATCGCCGCGCGACAGCGGGCAGCGGCAGCGCAGCTCGCTCGGCTGCACGACGCAATGCAGCACCCGGGGCGCGGATTCGCGCGGCTGCGGGCTGCGGTGGAGCAAACCATGGCAGAGCTGGCGTTTGCCGGCGGAGAGGTGGAGTGATGGCCACCACGCAACAGCATCACAACCACGACCCGCAGCGCACCGACGCGCCGCGTGCCACACCGCGCCGCGACGGGCTCTGCCCGCAGTGCCATGTGTGGCCGGCAACGCTGACGCTGCGTGGCAGGGCGGTGTGTGACGTGTGCTTCGCGTGCGGGCTGAACCGCATCGCGCTGGGAAAGGAGCCGAGATGAGCGACTTCTACGAGAAGCTGTGGCGCGACTGCTTCGTGGCTGCCATTGGCGGCTTGTCCACCGACCGCGATCTGGACCTGCGATCGATCGCGCGACACGCTCGCGTCGTCGCCGATGACGCAGTAGGCGTCGCGAAAGCGCGGCACAACGAGCGCGCCTCTGCCAAGACGGAGCCGCCCGACACGGAAGGACCGGTGTCGCGATGACGCCGCAGCCCGCAAAGATCCGCCGCACAACGCTCGTCAGCCTTGACGACATGCGGCAGCTCGCCGCGTTGGCCCGGTACGCCATACAGCAGCACGACCTCGCGACACACCGCGGGCTGTGCGACGTGTGCGATCTGGTGGAGACGTGGCGCACCAGGATGACGGCGGCCGAGTGTCGCTACGGACTGCCGCAGCAGACGCCGCGGCGGGCCAGCAGGGTGCGTCGTGCTATGCGGCGCAACACGGAGTGAGCAATGAGCAAACCGAACACGATCAGAATCGACGACCAAGAGTACATCCGAGCTGACAGCGTCGCGACGGTGCCAAGCGGCAACCGCGCCGTTGTGGTGGTGGACCGTGGTTGGATCTTCGCGGGCAACGTGACCCGCGAGAACGGACGCATATACATCGACGACGCTCTGCACGTCTTCGGGTGGAAGAGCGTCGGGTTCGCCGGCATGATCGACGACACGACCAAGGCGGACCTGCGCCCCATGCGGCGGCGCGTCGACTTGCCCGCCGACGCCGAGGTCTTCAGCGTGCCGGTTGCCGACTCGTGGGGTCGCAAGTGACAGACTTGCAGCCAGGGATCGGCAACGGCAACGGCTACGGCTACGGCTACGGCTACGGCTACGGCGACGGCTACGGCGACGGCTACGGCTA
>CAZNDQ010000002.1:0-34637 GCA_964571825.1 uncultured Planctomycetales bacterium
CGTCAGTGCGCAGGACAGCGGCGTGCTGAGCTGCATCGACACCCGCGACGGCACACGCCTCTGGCAGGTCGAGCCCCAACTCGCTGCGCGCGACGAACACCTTGCCGCCGGCGATGAATTCGTCGTCTACCACGCGCTCGCAGGACAGGGCCGACACGTCTATCCCGTCCTCGACGTACGAACAGGCAAACTGCTGCGCACGCTGCAACCGCCGGAAACCGAGTCGGCGCTGGCCGGTAGTTCGCCGGTGCGGCTGCACCTGCTGCCGGAAGGCCTGGCTTTGATCTTCGGCACACGCAGCGTCCAGTGCTATGACGCCGCCACCGGCCAGTTGATCTGGCACACGGTCAGCGAGGACCGGCTCGTCCCCGCCACGATTCAGTTCGACATTGACGGCGTGCTTTACAGCGACGACGGAGAGCGGATGATCAAGCGCTCCCTCTACGGCGACCAGATCCTCTGGGCGTCGCCGTCCGTGCACCTCGGCGGCGGGCGCATCGAGGGCATGGGCGCTGAACTACAGGAGGACATGTTGTTTGTCTGGGGTGAGTCCCTCGCCGCCGCGCTCGACCCGCTCGACGGCCGCGTCCTGTGGGAGGATTCACCCGGTCGCGGCGTCCGCTACCTCTTCCGACGGTCCACGCGCGACAGTCTCGTCCTGCTCGATGTGCAGGACCTCGACCGCGCCTCGACCCAGCACCGCATCCGCGCCGTGTTCTATCCGCGCGATGGCGCCGAAGCCGGCCGGGCCGAAGAGCGGGACATCGGCGAGTTCGGCTTTCTGCGCTACCTCGGCGTTCGTGACCGCGCCGTCCTCATCGTCGACGCGCAGACGCTTTCCGCCTGGGTGGATCAGACGCCTTGAGCCGTCCACGCTTCGCGGTTAGCATGACCGAACCGCGGTCGTGATCACCGCTGGATGGTCTCCCCGAGTGAGTGACGCCCGAGTTACGGCATTCCGGACCGCCGCGGCCCCGCGCCAAGAATAGACTGCTCGAAACCATGCGCTTCACCCCGATTGTCGCCGCCCTCGCTGCCGTGTTCGCCGTCGGTATCACGGGCTGTCTTGACCTGTTCGAGAAAGACAAGGGCATCCAGCGCGACGAGACCGACGAGGAACTGCGCCGGGTCGCCGAGCGACTCGAAGCGCGCGCCGACTCCCTCGCCGTCAAGGACACGGTCGGCAGCGTTGCCTGGATTCAGGGTCAGTTCCCGCTCAAAGTGCGCGGCTACGGCATCGTCGTCGGCCTGGGCAGTAACGGCAGCAAGGAGTGTCCGCCGGACATCCGCAAACGCCTGACGCAGGAAATGCGCAAGTACCACAACCTCGGTACCACGTCGCGCGGACTCAAGGAGCTTCAGCCGGAGGCGCTGCTCACGGACCTCGATACGGCCGTGGTCATCGTCGAGGCGGGCATTCCGGGCGCCGCCGTCAAGGGCACGCGCTTTGACGCCGTGGTCACGGCGCTGCCTGGAACGCAGACCAAATCGCTTGAAGGCGGATTCCTCTGGCGCTGCGAACTCCAGCGCTACCGAGACGTCGGCACCGGCGGCGCGAGCTTGCAGGGTGAGACGCTGGCCTTTGCCGAGGGTCCCGTCTTCGTCAATCCCTTTCCCGCCGACGGCGAGAACCCAACGCCCGTCGATCTCAAGCGCGGCGTGACGCTCGGCGGTGCCGTCGCCACCAAAGAACGCAGCGTCCGGCTCGAAATCCGCAACCCGTCGTTCCAGACGGCGATGCAGGTGGCGCGGCAGATCAATGAACGATTCACTGACGAGCACCAGACTGCCGAAGCCATCAGCCCTGCGACCATCCGCCTCCACATTCCCAAATCGTACGGCGAGCGGCGCGACCGCTTCCTCGACCTGGTGACGCACGTCATGCTCCGCTCGGACGCCTCCTTCCGCGAGGAGCGTACGGCCGAACTGGCGAAAGAGCTGCTCGATCCGGGCGCGCCTCACGATGACATCGGGCTGGCGTGGGAAGTGCTCGGGCGCAACGTGCTGCCCGAGGTGCGCAAGCTCTACGGCGACACGCGCCCCTACGTCAGCTTCTTCGCCGCGCGCACCGGCATCCGCCTGCACGACGACTCGGCCGTACCAGTCCTGCGCCGTCACGCACTGAACGTGACCAGCGAATACCAGCGCGAGGCAATCATCGAACTGGGCGACGCACAAAATCTCCCCGAAGCCGCCGACGCCCTCCGCCCCCTGCTCTCCCACACGGACAAGCGCGTCCGGATCTGGGCCTGCGGCGCGCTGCGCCGACGCGGAGATCGCTACGTCGAATCCGTACGCGTCGGCGAACCCAACTTTTCGCTCGACCTCGTGCGCAGCGACGCGCGGCCGCTCATCTACGCGCGCGTCGCTGGCGCGCAGACGCTGGCCCTCTTTGGACCCGATATCTGGCTCCGGCCGCCGCTCCACTACGAATCATCCGACGGCGTGCTCAACCTTTACGCCGCAGACGGCGACCGTGAGGTCAAGATCATCGCCCGCTCGCCCGGCGGAAGAATCATTGGCGCGCCGCAGGTCTGCCCGCTCGATTTGCAGACATTGCTCTCACGTCTGGGAAGCGAGCGCCGCGCACTGCCCGACGGAACGGTCACCGGCTACGGCCTGCCGTACTCCTGCATTGTCCGCGCGCTGAAAGAACTCTGCGCGGCGCGTGCCATCCCCGGCGAGTTTCAGCTCGAGAGCCCGGAGGTCACCGACATCGAGGGTCCGCTCGAGGAGCCCGGCCGGCCGGAGACGGAACTCGAATAACTTCACTCGCGGAATCGCGCATGATTCAGATTGGCCGCTATGAGATTTACAGCATCGAGACCGGGCGCTTCCGCCTCGACGGCGGCTCCATGTTCGGTGTCGTGCCCAAAGCACTTTGGCAGAAGGCTGCCCCCTGCGACGAACAGAACCGCATCTTTCTCAGCATGCGCACGCTCGTTGCTCTCGATCGCCGCGGCGGCCGCGTCATTCTCGTCGACACCGGCGCCGGCGAAAAATGGAGCGACGCCGAAATCGACCGCTTCGCCTTCGAGATCAGCGGCGACCGGCTTGGCGCCGGCCTGCGCGCGCTTAGTCTGCGCGACGAAGACGTAACCGACGTCCTTGTGACACACCTCCACTTCGACCACAACGCCGGGCTGACGCGCTGGGTTGATCCCGCTGAACAGCGCGCCGCCCCGCGCTTCCCTATTGCGCGACACTGGCTCCATCAGCGTCACTGGGATTACGCGCAGCACCCGACAGAAAAGGACCGCGCCTCCTTCCTCCCCCGCGACTACGACAGTGTTTTCGCCGCCGGCCTCTTCACCTTCCTCGACGGCGATGAGCCGGCCAGCCCCTTCGACGACATCCGCCTGTTCGTCGCCAACGGACATACGTCCTGCCAGATGCTCCCCTGGTTCCACGACGGCGAGCGGGAAATGCTCTACGTCGCCGACATGATCCCCACCTTCGCCCACCTGCCTGTACCGTGGGTCATGGCCTTCGATAATTTTCCCCTCCAGACCATTGAGGAAAAAAAGCTCGTCTACGCTGCCTGCCGCGAACGCGGGCTCTGGATCGCCTCCGAGCACGACCCCAATTTCGCGGGCGCTAAGATCGCCTTCGACGGCCGGCGCCCCGTCGTCGCCGAACCGCTCGATCTATGATCCGCCGCGGCATGCCGCCGCCTTGCAGGAGGACCCATGAACGCCAAAGACCTCTTCAAACACCAGTTCACCGTCGGCCGCGAAGTGATCTCGCGCATGATCGCCGACCTCACCGATGAAGACATGCTCGTCGCGCCCGCGCGCGGCGGAAACTTCCCGCTCTGGATCATCGGCCACCTCGCCTACAGCGAGGCCTTCGTCCTCCACGTGCGCATCAAGGGTGGTGCCAACCCGCTGCCGCAATGGGAAAGAACCCTCGGCCGCGGCAGCCAACCCGTCCCCGGCGGCGCCGGTTACCCGCCGCGCCAAGAACTCTGGGCCGCCTTCCTCCAGCGCCGCAATGAACTCGTCGCCTTTGTCGAAGCCCAGTCCGACGCCGACTTCGACCGACCCACCGGCGCGGAGAACCCCTTCTTCGGCACCGTCGGCAAGGTCCTCGGTATGCTCGCCACCCATCAGTTCTTCCACGCCGGCCAAATCGCCGATGTACGCAGGCAACTGGGCCGCCCGCCCGTATTTGGTTGATGGCTGCGCCCGCATGTGCGTCCGATGAGACTGGCCAAGCCGCCGCCGCACCGGTACGCTCTCTCGTTCGGCGCGCGGACGCGGCGAGATGTTCCGGCCCCGGCCGGGCCGTGTCCCCGGCAGGGGAATCCGCCGCCGGGTCTGCGCGACCTCGACCTATTCCCCGGGCCCCTGCGCCCTGGAGGTATTGTCCGTGTCCTTGCCCTATCACCAGCGTACCCACTCGTGCGGCCAGCTCCGCCGCGAACATCAGGGGCAGCCCGTCCTCCTCGCCGGCTGGGTCAACTCCTACCGCGACCACGGCGGCATGGTCTTCATTGACCTCCGCGACCGCGACGGCTTGACCCAGATCAAGTTCAACCCCGACACCGACCCCACCGCGCACAAGACCGCGCGCGCACTGCGCAACGAATTCTGCATCTGCGTTCGCGGCGACGTCGCCCTGCGCGGCGAGAACATCAACCCGAAGCTCCCCACCGGCGAGGTCGAGGTCAACGGCCGCGAAGTCGAGATCCTCTCGAAGAGCGACACGCCGCCCTTCGAGATCGCCGACCATGTCGACGCCAACGAGGACCTGCGACTCAAATACCGCTTCCTCGACCTGCGCCGGCCCGTCAACCAGCGCATGTTCCGCCTCCGCCATCGCATCACCAAATCGATGCGCGACTACTTCGACGAAAACGGCTTCATCGAGATCGAAACGCCCTTCCTCACCAAGAGCACCCCCGAGGGCGCGCGCGATTACCTCGTCCCCTCGCGCGTGCAGCAGGGCTCCTTCTACGCCCTGCCCCAGTCGCCGCAGCTCTTCAAGCAGCTCTTCATGATCGCCGGCTTCGACCGCTACGCGCAGATCGTCCGCTGCTTCCGCGACGAAGATCTCCGCGCCGACCGCCAGCCTGAATTCACCCAGCTCGACCTCGAAATGTCCTTCTGCCAGTCCGACACTGTCATGACCACGGTCGAGGGCATGGTCCAGCGATTGTTCCAGGACGCCCTCGGCGTGCACATCTCCCTGCCGCTTCCGCGCATGAGCTACGCCGAAGCCATGGACCGCTACGGCATCGACCGCCCCGACCTGCGCTTCGGCATGGAACTCGTCGACGTGACGGACATCGTGCGAAGTACCGACTTTGCCGTCTTTCGCTCGGCCGTCGAGTCCGGCGGCGTCGTCAAATGCCTCGTCGCCAATGGCGGCGAGACGCTCACGCGTAAGGTCACTGACGGCCTCGCCGAAGAGATCAAGGGCATCGGCGGCGGCGGCCTGCCCGTCACCAAGATCGTCCAGGGCGCCGGCGGCCCCGAGTTCTCCACCGGCGTCGCCAAGTTCATGCAACCGTTCTTCGCCGCCCTCTGCGAGCGCACCGGCGCCGCCGTCGGCGACGCCATCTTCTTCATGCCCGGCTCCTACGACGCGGTCTGCAAACACCTCCACTACGTCCGCACCCGCCTCGCCGAGATCATGAAACTCATCCCCGACGGCGTCTGGAACCTCCTCTGGGTCGTCGACTTCCCCCTCGTCGTCTGGGACGCCGAGTCGAAGCGCTGGTTCAGCACCCACCACCCCTTTACCGCGCCACTCGACGAGGACCTCGACCGCATCGAGTCCGACCCCGGCAATGTCCGCAGCAAGGCCTACGACCTCGTCCTCAACGGCCTCGAAATGGGCGGCGGCAGCATTCGTATTCACAACCGCGATGTGCAGCAGCGCGTCTTCAAGCTCCTCGGCATCAGCGAGGACGAAGCACACGAGAAATTCGAGCACCTCATGGAAGCGCTGCGCTTCGGCGCCCCGCCCCACGGCGGCCTCGCCTTCGGCCTCGACCGCTGGGCGATGATGCTCGGCGGCGGGCAGAGCCTGCGCGACGTGATCGCCTTCCCCAAGACCCAGCGCGCCGTCTGCCCGCTCACCGGCGCGCCCGCCCCCGTCCACGACGAACAACTCCGCGAACTCGGCCTCGACCTGCCCCCGGCCGTCCGCGCCCGAATGTCTGGACCCAATCGCTAGCGCGCAACCACCGCGCCCGACCCGCGCCGCAGTGCGCGCTGCGCCGCCGCGAATCTCTCTCTTACGTCGTCCGTTGGAAAGCCGTGGAATTGCCCGACGCGCGCCGCTTTATTCGGCGACGCCAGTCTCATCGGAGGGTTCGTTCGATTCGACGGCCGCCTCGCCGGCCTCAATCTGCTGCGGCGAAGCGCGCCGCTGAATCTCCAGCGCCCGCACCTCACGCAGGCGCCCCGGCACAAACAACCACACCAGCAACACGATGAAGAAGATCGACAGCACGGCCGTGACGAACACCGGAAACGACGCCTCGTCGTGCGCGCCGGCCGGGCGTGCGTCGTTGATCGAGTCGATGCGCGGCTCCTTCTCTTCGTGCATGTCGGCCTCGTCGGGGTGCAGACTCGCCGCCCGCGCCCGCGCGGACGGATGCCGATACATCGGCACCCTCGACGAACGAGTGCAGATCGCTCGCGCCGGCACGCTTCGTTGTGCTCCGCCGCTGTGCCAATGTCGAATGGAAACCCGTTATCGGTCGGATGTGCGCGCTGGATCGTGCACCGGCAGCTGCCCCACCGCATGCACGTCCCCCACCGTCGGCCGTGCTGCCCGCGTATTGTACGCCCGTCGCCACGCCTCCAGGTCCGGCGTCCGCGGAAATTGCTCCCCCGCAGGGTACGGATAGCCGCTCATCCCATGAAACGGCAGCGGCTCCACCGTCCCCGAGTAGGTTGTGTTCAGATCGCCGTCCTTCACCCAGCCCACGGCATAGAAGACGAACGAGCGCCGCCACCCCTCGCGTAGCGCCGGCAGCCCCCGCGCATCAAACCGCATCGCCAGCTCATCCCCCGGCCCGAAGATCACGTAGCGGTTATCCGCCGCGCCGAGCAGCTCCGTTACCTCCCCGTACCGCGTCAGCATCCCCTGCGGCGGGCTCCAGTTCCCCACCGGGCTCACCTGCTGGTAGTCAAACGTCTCGAATCCCCGCTCGTCCCGCTGCATCCGCGAAAAACCGCGATAGCGCAGCTCGGCCGCTGCCACCGACAATCGCGTCTCGATGCACTCGGCTGCGCGGTCATCCAACCCGACGAACACCCGATCAAAGTACACGCACAAATTCGTCGACAGCCGCACGCGATAGTCATTCGCCGACAGGAACCGGCCAGTCAGTTCTACCGGCACCACCAGCCCCTTGCTTGTCGGCAGCCCGACCGACTCGATCGCCGTCGTCCACGCCCCATCCTCCCCCGGCACCTCCAGCGACAACGGCCGGATCGCATACCGCGAATCCTGGTCCAGCGCCATCACCGTGCTCGACTCCGGCCAGTAGATCCACCCGTCGAGGTACAGCATGATGCGCTCCGCCCCGCGCAGGTCGCCGAGGTCGAGCGTCAGCGCGTGCGGCTCCGCAATACCCTCGTACGCCGCCAGCGGAAACTCCACTACCCGCCCGTCGCGCTCGCGCACAAGCGGCAGCACGTCGCGTCCGCGCTCGTCCGCCGCCGCCCGCGGCGCCACGCGCGTCCCCGGTGCAAAGAACTTGTCCTCCGGAAACGGCGGCGCCGTGAAATACTCGTTCGGCGCAATCTCCGTGCCGGGCGGATGATCGATCACGCGCAGCTCGAACCGGTCCGCGTACATCGTTTCGCGCAGCTCCTCCGTCAGCCGCAGTTCGTAATACCCCTCGCGCGCTGCAAGCTGTTCCCCCGTGATCAGCGTCAGCTCTGTGCTGTCCGGCTGATGGTAAACCCCCGGTGCCATCGGCACGCCCAGCGGCCCGATCCCCAGAATCTCGTTGACGAGTTCGAACCGCGCGCCGTTCCACGCATACAGGAACCCGCACGAGGCCGAGACCTTGACCACCTCTTCCACGTCGATGCGTTGATCGATTCCCGGCTGAATGACGTTCTGCACCACACCGTTCGGCCACGTGATACGCACCACATCCACCCGCTCCACCGACCCGAGGCAGAAGTGCACCGCCTCCCCGCGCGCCGTCTGCCGCTGATAATGCCCGCCGCCGACGATCTCCGCCGTCGCCCCCACACCGCTGCGATTACTCTTCTTGCCCGTCAGTTTCACTGCCAGCGAGTGCCGCTTCTCGCCCGCGGCATCGCGCCACAGCTCGACGCCTCCGCCGCGCCGCTTGACGACCAGGTCGAGCCGGCCGTCCCCATCCACATCACCGACCGCAAACGCCGCGATCGACCCGCGCTGCTCGCCCTTGGGCGCCAGCGCCATCGCGTGCGGCGCGGCAAATTCCTCCGCCCCGCCCGGCGCCGCCAAACACATCGTCTCCCCTTCCCCATCCAGCAGTAGTAGATCGCCCCACCCATCGTTCCCCAGATCGGCCACGACGATCTGCGCCACGCCTTTCGTTCCCAGCGCCTCCGGCAGCTTCGCCGCGCGGCCCTCGAACCGATTCCCGCCGCGATTGACGTAGACCCGCAGTTCGCTCCCCGCCGCGACGATGAGGTCCGCGCGCCCGTCGCGGTTCACGTCCGTCTCCGCGGCCGCGCGCCCGCCCTCCGGCAGCGCCGGCGAAAACTCCCCGCCCGCCGCATACACGCCCAGACGCTGATTCGTGAACAGTGTCCCCGCCGCGTCCGCGTTAAGCACGAACAGGTCCGTATCCACGTCTCCGTCGAAATCCGCGTAGATCGCCGCCCGCGACCGCGCCACGTCGATCAACAGCCCCGCCTCATCCGTCCGGTCCGTGAACGTCCCGTCCCCGTTGTTCCGCAGCAGCGTGTTTACCGCGCCGCCCAGGTCATCCGGCACGCGCACCATTTCGCGCTCTGGCGCCTCCGCAAAGTCCGCGTCATTCGCAATGAACAGATCCAGATCGTTGTCGTGATCGTAATCAAACAGCACGGCCGCCCCGCCGCACTGCGGCTCATTCACCCCCGCCCGCGCTGAGACATCCTCGAACGTCCCATCCCCCTTGTTGCGATACAGCACGTTCGCCCCGCAGTTCACCACGTACAAGTCGGCGTGCCCGTCGTTGTCATGGTCGCCGAACGTCGCCGCCATCCCCGCGCCCGCATCACCCACCCCAGCCTTGCGCGTCACATCCGCGAACCGCCCCTTCCCGTTGTTTCGCCACAACCGATTCGCCGATCGCCCCTCCTCTTCCGCCGCGTTTACCTCGTAAATATCGAGGTCGCCGTCGCCGTCGTAGTCCCCCAACACCACGCCCCCGCCCAGCGACGCCGCGTACACCCGCCCGGCCCGCGCTGACTCATACTCCGCCCGCGGAATCGTCAGCGCCCCCGCCGCAGACTTGCCGCGCTCCCCACCTCCCAGCCCCGCCTCCTTCGTCGCCTCCACCAGCTTCGGCGCTGCACCGCTCACCGCGTTCGGATCGGCCCCGTGCCGTGGCAGCTCGATCAGCGCCGAGTACGCGCTCCGCTCCAGCGCCTCTGCCGTCTTCTCCGACGCATCGATCGTGTCCTTCACCCGGTTGTAAATCTCCGCGTGCCGCTCCGCTTCCTCCGCCAGACCCGCCCGCCGCGCCAGCACCAGCAGTTGATAGTGCGAACTCGGATGCCCCGGCTCCACCGCGACGGCCGCGCGGAACGCCGCCAGCGCCTTGTCCACCTCGTCCAGATGACGGTAACAATCCCCGAGGTTGTAATACGCCCCGCGCGAGCCCTTGTCACGCTCGACGACGTACTCCAGATCACGCACGGCCGCCGCGTAGTCCCCCGTCCGCTTGTTCACGATCCCCCGCAGGTAGTGCACCCCCAGCAGCGTCGGATCGAGCGCCCGCGCCTTTTCCAGCTCCGCCAGCGCCGCGTCATACTCCGTCATGCGCAGCAACACGATCGCCAGGTTGTAGCGGTCCGGTGCTGACTCCGGTGCCAGCTCGACGCACCGCCGGAACTCCCCCTCGGCTGCGCGAAAATCATCATTCTCGTACTGCGCCCGCCCCAGCGCCCGGTGCAGGTCGAGCTGCGCCGTCACAGTTGCCGCAGTCGCCTCGGCCGTCGTCGGTCCCTCCGCCGACACGCCTTGCGCGCAAAGGCCCACCGCCGGCGCCGCACACGCGCACAATGCCCACGCCCGCAGGAATCCCCCGGCGCGATATCGGTTCATGGATCGATCACCCAGATTCGCGACAGGTCCGTATCGACCGGATCCTCCAGCCCCCGCTCCCGCCCCACCCAGTCGATCAGCTTGTCCGGCGTCGCCGCCAGCATCTCCAGCCGCGCCTTCAGTTCCGGCGTATCCGGATACGCCGCCAGTCCCGCGTTCCACCACTCCCGCGCCCGCGCCACGTTCGCGTCCGTCCCGCTATCACATCCCTTGATATACGCATCACCCAGCGCCACATACACGTCCACCAGCGTCCCCGGCCGCTGCTCGCTTGGCAGCGCCTGCTGCATCTCCAGCACCCGCTCGAAGTCCGCGATCGCGCTCGGCAGGTGATTCAGCTTTCGCGGCCAGTGCAGGTGGTTCATCCCGCGGATGAACACCGCCTGCCAGCACCCGGGATCGAGTTCCAGCACACGGTTCAACTCGTCAATCGACTTGTTGGACAGCGTCCCCTGACTGACGATCCCCGTCTCCGGCGAGGGCATCTTGTCCACGTAGGCCAGTGCCTTGTTGATCCGCACCGCTACCGATTGCGGATGCGCCTCCGCAAGCTCCTCAAAAAACCGGATCGACCGGTCGAAGTAGGTGTATCCGTACGCGCGGATCATCGTGCGATAGATGTTCATGTAGCGCATCGACTCCGGCGCCAGGCCGGTCGCCTTTTCCAGCTCCGCCAGCGCTGCACTGCGCCGCCCACCCCGGTCCAGCACCATCGCAAACTCAAAGCGCAGCTTCGCATCGTCCGGCGCCTTCGCCACGGCCGTCTTGAGCCGCAAAAAATCCTTCTTGAACCCCGCCGATGCGCCCCAATCCGTCTCGACCTCAGCCGCCTCACCCGTCCCATTCGTTTTTTCCGTGCCCGCCTTCTCCTCCCGCGCCGTCCGCGCCGCCGCCAGCATCGCTTCGCGCCACTTCCGCCGCTCGGCCAGATGGCTCTCCGGCGTTTCCTCCGTCACCGTGATGATCTTGTTCGCCTCGACCCCCTCGACGCGTTGCACGAATCCGCACGGCCAGCGCACCTCCAGCGACTCGATCGACTTGCGCGCCCCCAGCCCGAAGTGCAGCCGATACGGATTCTGGCAATGGTCCGCGTTTCCCCCGTCCATCTCGCGGATCTGCGTCAACCCCTCGCTTCGCAGCGTCACCCGCGCGCCGATCGCAAAACGATTGCAGTCCTTGCCGCGCAGCTCGACCTGCAGCCAGTTCCCCGCGCTTGGATTCACATTGCGATACAGCTTGCCCGGCTGGCCCTGATTGGACACGTACACGTCCAGCCGCCCGTCATTGTCGAAGTCGGCTGTCGCCAGCCCGCGCCCATCCCCCCGATCGTCCAGACCGATCTCCGCCGCCACCTCGCGGAACACCTCGCCGCCCTCGTTGCGCCATACGCGCATCGTTTCGTAGCCGGCGAAGCTCTTGTTGCCGATCCGCGGCCAGTTGGCTGCGTCCGTCGGATCGAACCCCGGCTGCGTCACCGTCATCGCCAGGTCGGTGAAGTACTCCCCTTCGCCCGCCGAGATGTAGCCGTTGGCGCAGATCAGATCGAGGTCACCGTCATTGTCGTAATCCCAGAACTTCGCGCTCCACGCCCACCCCGCATCATACACGTTCGCCTCGAACGAGATATCCGTGAACGTCCCGTCGCCCATGTTGCGGTAGAGCTGGTTTCCCTCCTGCACGTACTCCCGCGTCCAGATATTCGTAATGTACAGATCGAGCCAGCCATCATTGTTATAATCACCGAAATCGACGTTCATCCCCTTGTACGTGTCCCAGCCGATCACCTCGTCCGTCACGTTCGTGAACGTCCCGTCGCCGTTGTTGCGGAAGACGCGGTCGTGTCCGAAGTCGTTCGCCAGCACGATGTCTTGGTCGCCGTCGTTGTCGTAATCGGCGCAGCCCACGTCCAGCGTCCAGCCCGGATCGTCCACCCCCAGCTCCGCCGCCACGTTCGTGAACGTCCCGTCGCCGTTGTTGCGATAGAGCACGTTCCGCCCTGCGTTTCGCGCCATCTCGAAGTCGTTGTGCATGATCCGTGTGTTCTCGAGGTTCCACAGATCGACGTAGGGAAAGTAATTCCCGATGTACAAATCGAGATCGTTGTCGCCGTCGTAATCGACCCACACCGCTGCGTTGCCGTTGCCCGGATCGCCCGTCCCCGACTCCGCCGTCACGTCCGTGAACGTCCCGTCCCCGTTGTTGCGATAGAGGATGTTCCGCCCCCATTTGACAACATACAGATCGAGGTCGCCGTCGTTGTCGTAGTCGCCGAACACCGCGTCCATCGACACGCCGTGCTCGCGGTTCGCCTCCGCCACGCCCGCCTTGCCCGCCACCTCCTCAAACGTCCCATCCCCCTTGTTGCGGCACAACGCGTTCGGCTTGCCCACGGCCGAGTTCGTCAGATACAGATCGATGTGCCCGTCGAAGTCGTAATCCACCGCCGCCACTGACGCCCCCACCGACGCCATCCACGGCATGATGTTGTCCAGCTTCGCGTCGAGCACGCACTTGTGGTGTACGTGCCGAATGCCGGCGGCCTGCGTCACGTCTTCGAACAGTTTTGCCTTCGCTTCCGCTTGCCCCCGCTTTCGACCGGATGTCGCCTCCCCCCCGCGCGCGCCCGCTGTGCACACCAACAGCACGACCGCTCCACTCAGCGCAAACCGGCACACACGCGACCCGACACCCGCCCGCCTCGACATGAGTCTCCCCGCTCTAAGCCGACGGGCGCTCGCACACCCGCGCTCGCCGGCGTTGACGCCCCGTTCATCTTGCCCGATCATTCAACCCGTTACGGGCCTCTCGTGCAACCGTCCTCCGCACAGGTGATCCCGAGTGCAGCGCTACTTTCGCTTCGTCACCGCGCACCCGCTTCCCGTCCTCATCTGCTGTGGGCTCCTCGCGCTCGCCACCGGCGCTTTCATGCTCCGCCTCACCCGGGACACCAGCCCCGACGCCTTCATCCCACCGCATCACCCCGCGCTGCAACTCAAGCGAGACGTCGACGCGCGCTTCCATCTCCGCGAACCCATCGCCGTCGGCATCTTTCGTGACGCCGAGGGCGGCATCTTCGTGCCTGACACCCTCCGCCTCATCCGCGACCTGACGCGCGACATCATGCAGCTCGCGGGCGTGCAGCCCGACGAGGTCATCAGCCTCGCCACCGAGTCCGGCGTCTACTTCGACGACAACAACGAGCCCGGCTTCGAACTCCTCATGCCCGATATCCCGACTGACCCGGCTGTGCTGGCGGACCTGCGCGACGACATCCTCGGCTACGAACTCTACCGCGGCACCCTCGTCGCCGCCGACGCCTCCGCCGCCGCCATCATCATCCGCCCGGCCGATGAGCAGCTTGCCGGCCGCATCTACGCCGAGATCGCCGCGCTCCTGCGCGATTACCCCACGCACGGCGAGCGCCTCGTCGTCGCCGGCGAAGCGGCTGTGCGCGAATACATGGGCCTGGCCGTCTCCGACGATGCCCTGCGCATGAACTTCATCTGCCCCGTCGTCATGATGCTCCTCATCCTCCTCGCCTACCGCACGCTCCGCGGCACCGTCCTGCCCATGTGCGTCGTCGGCGGCGGCGGTGCCATGGCCATGGGCCTGATGGCCGCGGCCGGCGTCCCTGTCTACATCGTCACCAACGGCATCTTTGTCGTGATCATGGCCCTCGGTGTGGCGGACTCCCTCCACCTCCTCGGCCAATACTACGAAGAACAGCTCGCCCCCGCCGGCCGCTCGCGCAACCAGATCATCGTCGACGCCTGTTCCACTCTTTGGTTCCCCGTCCTCGTCACCTCCCTCACCGACCTCACCGGATTTCTCTCACTCTATCTCGGCGGCGAAATGCCCCCCATCCGCTGGTTCGGCCTCTTCACCTGTGCCGGCGTCCTCGGCTGCCTCATCTTCACCTACGCTCTGCTCCCCGCCGGCCTGGCGATTCTCCCCCTCCGCCGCAGCCCTGTATTCACACAACGTGTCACCTCGCCCGACGGCCACGTCGCCGCCCTCGATTCCATCGGCCGCGCCCTCGGATCGCTCGGCACGATCACTTATTGCCGCCCCGTCGCCGTGCTCATCTGCGGCGCGCTCGTCCTGGCCACTGCTGCCCTGGCCGCCAACCGCCTCACCGTCAACGACGCCCGCATTCTCGCCTTCCGCGACGATCACCCCCTCGTCGTCGCCACCCGCGCCCTCAACGAACACTTCGACGGCACCACTCAGCTCAACGTCGTCGTCACCGCCGACCGGCCCGGCGAGTTCACACAGCCCGACGCGCTACACCGCATCGAAGACCTCGAGGCCTTCACCGAAACGCTCCCCCACGTCGGCGGCACGCACTCGATCGTCGGCTGGGTCCGCCGCGCCCACCAGAAAATGCACGACGAAGACGAAGCCTACTACGCCATCCCCGACGACCCCGCCGAAACGCGCTTCTATCTCGACGTCCTCAGCGCCGAGACCTCACCGATGTCCGCGCTGCTCGCCGAAGTCGTCGACCGCGACTATTCCGCTGTCAACCTTATCGTCCGCCTCCGCAGCAGCGAATATGTCCACGAACGCGCCGTGGTCGACGCCCTCGAAGCGTACCTCGCCGAACACTTCTCCACCGGCCCGCTCCGCGCTGAACTCTCCGGCCGCGTCCACCTCGACTACCACTGGCTCCGCCTCATTCTCAAGAGCCACCTCCGCAGCGCCGGCCTCTCCGCCGCGGCCGTCCTTCTCCTGACCGGCCTCATGTTCCGCTCGTTCGTCGCCGGCACGCTATGCACGCTCGTCGTCGCCGCCGCCATCCTCATCAACTACGCCCTCATGGGTCTGCTCGGCATTCCCCTCGGCGTCGGCACCTCCATGTTTGCCAGCATCGCCATTGGCGCCGGTGTCAATTTCCCCATTCACATGCTCGAGCGCATCCGCGTCGCCCTGCGCCGGCCCGGCGCCGACCCCGCCGCCGTCTTCCGCGACGCCTGCGCCTTCACCGGCCGCGCCCTCTTCTTCACCACCTTCGTCCTCGCTGTCGGCTTCGGCCTGCTCCTCGTCTCGCAGTTCCGCACGCTTTCCGAGTTCGGCCTGCTCGTCGGCGCCAGCATCACCTCCTGCTTCGTCGTCAGTCTGACGCTGCTCCCCGCCGCGCTCGCCGCCCTCCGCCCGCGGTTCATCTTCCCCCATCCGCCCATTCCGCCGGCAACTGCGCAAGCGTCGCCAGTCCCAGGTGCGCGATCCGATAGCCAAAGTCCGACCTGATCGCACCGCACGTCCGGTACGTTCATTCCGCGCTCGGGTTGCCGACCGACGGAGCGCAGCGCGGCGCCTCGCGTTACAATTCGCAGATGGACTTTCACGCGACGGGCACGCTGCGGGTGGTCTGCGCTCCGGGGCTCGCGCCGTACCTGGCGGCTGAACTGGAGGCGCTCGGCCACCTCCCCGCCGACGCGCAGGAGACGGGCGTCGAGCTGCCCGGCACGCTGCTCGACGCGATGCGGCTCAACCTGCACCTGCGCACCGCGCAGCACGTGCTCTATCTCCTGCGCGAGTTCGCCGCCGCGACGCCCGACGACCTCTATCGCGCCGCCTCGCTCATCGCCTGGGAGGAGATCATCCCGGCCGACGGCTACGTCAGCGTCGTCGCGCGCGTCGACACGCCGGCGATCCGGCACTCCGGGCTGCCGGCGCTCAAGCTCAAGGACGCGATCGTCGATCGCATCGCGGCCCGCCGCGGGCGCCGGCCGGACTCCGGCCCCGAGCGCGACCGGGCGGTGGTCCACCTCTTTTGGCACGGCCCGCGCGCTCGCATCCTCCTCGGCACTACCGGCCGCAAGCTCTCCGACCGCGGCTATCGCAAGATGCCCGGCAAGGCCCCGCTGGCGGAGACCCTCGCTGCCGGGATCCTGCTGGCGGCCGGGTACGAGGGGCGGGGGCCGCTCGTGCTGCCGATGTGCGGCAGCGGCACGCTGGCGATCGAGGCCGCGCTGATCGCCACCGGCCGGGCGCCGGGGCTGCTGCGGAGCAATTACGGCTTCATGCACGTCGTCGGGTTCGAGGACGCCGAATGGCAGCGGCTGCGGCGCGAAGCACATGCGGCCGCCCACCGCGTCAAAGTCATACCGCGGATCATTGCGACGGACATCGATCCGCGCATGGTCGAGGCGACGCAGCGCAACGCCACGACGGCCGGGGTCCAGCACCTCATCGACACCGGCGTCTGCGATTTCTTCGAGACCCCCGTGCCGCCCAGCCCCGGACTCGTCATCCTCAACCCCGAGTACGGTGAACGGCTCGGCGAAATGCAGGCGCTGGAGTCAACCTACAAACGCATCGGCGACTTCTTCAAGCAGCGCTGCCCCGGCTACACCGGCTGGGTCTTCACCGGCAACCTCGACCTCGCCAAGCGCATCGGCCTCCGCGCCTCGCGCCGCATCCCCATGCACAACGCCAAAATCGACTGCCGCCTCCTCCGCTTCGAACTCTACGCCGGCACCCGCGAACCGCGCGACGGCGAGCAGACGTAACCGTGCGACGCATCACGTTGCATTATTCGCGCTTGGATCGACCGCTGAGTTCGGATACAGTGGTAACCTGGTTGTTCGGGGCTACGTGCTGGACGAATGTGTAGCCGCACTAGGTTGTTTGGTCATTGTCGATTGTCGCAGCAACATGCCAAGACTCATGAATCCGGGTGACATGCGAAAGGCGAGCAGCCTTCCCTTCTGCTACATCTGCGGCAGAGCGTTCGCCAAGGGCGAGTCAATCAACCGCGATCATGTTCCACCAAGAAACATGTTCCCGGAGGGTAAGAGGGACAACCCCCTCGTACTCAAGACACACATGCACTGCAACGAGGCATCGTCGGATTCCGATCAACTATGGGGCGAATTTATCTCGCTACTGCATTCGGCAAACCGACGACGCCAAAAGCTCACACAACATGTAACCAGAGGATCGTCGGGCCGCGGTGCATACCTACGAGATGCTCTCCCCGAAAGATTCATCCGGCGCATTGTTCGAGCGTTTCACGCAGCACTGTATCGGGAGTTCCTTCCGGACAACGAGAACTGTTTCAGCACTTTCCCGCCACTTCCACGATTCAAGAACTCATTTCGAGACCCGGTACTTTGCGAGACAGATACTCGACGATGGCACATATATCAGGTATTATTGGCTAATTGTCTGCTCGGAAATGTGGACGCAATCCGCTGCTACTCTGGGCAGTGTCGGTACACGTGTGTATGGAGTACGCTCAGAAGGGGTGCGCGGCCAATATGTCTGTATGGACTTGAAATCTGCCACTGGGAGCAACTCAGCGTTAAATGTCTTCCGCCACGCCCATGTGTCGGCGGATATTGGGGAGTCTCATGCCCAGCTAACGCGTCGCGCGAGCGAGGAGGCTGAGGAGGTGTGCTCAGCGTTCGCTGATGGTGTCACTGTGGCAGCCAATCGTACGGAAAGGACTATTGCAATTCGTCGACATATCCACGTGCAGATACGAGTGTGCAATCTATCTTTGCGTTCTTTGGGATTTCCCGGTACAAGGGCAGGGCGATCTGCTGGGTGGTCAATGACTCAATAGCAGGCCGCTAAAGAACTCCGTTTTTTCGTTCCCGTTTTCCAGATTTGTCGTATACTGCATCGAACATCCGTCACGGAGGACATTCGATGCGTGGTCAAGTCGATCATCAGGGCACGGTGTTTCATGTATTCCACGTCGAGGACCTGATTCCAGCGGCTCATCCGCTGCGGGCGGTCAAGGCGCGGGTCGACGTGGTGCTGGCGTCGATGTCGACGCGGTTCGCGCGGGCCTACGGGCGGACCGGGCGGCCGAGCATCCCGCCGGAGCGGCTGATCAAAGCGCTGCTGCTGCAGGCGCTCTACAGCATCCGCAGCGAGACGCAGCTCTGCGAGCAGATCTCGTACAACATGCTCTTCCGCTGGTTCCTCGACATGCAGCCGTCGGAGTCGTCCTGGACACCCGAGGTGTTCAGCATGAACCGCAAGCGGTTCGACAAACACGGCTTCGTGCGCGACTTCTTTGACCGCGTGGTCTCCGACGCGCTGCTCAAGGACCTCGCCAGCCCGGACCACTTCAGCGTCGACGGGACGCTGATCCAGTCGTTCGCCTCGATGAAGAGCCTGCGGCCGCGCGGCAGCGCCGATCGGCGCGTCCGCGATGGATCGGACGACGACGACCCGGGCAACCCGACGGTCAACTTCCGCAAGGAGAAACGAACGAACGCGACGCATCGCAGCCTCGTCGACCCGCAGGCGCGGCTGGCGCGCAAGGGATCGGGCAAGCCGGCGCTGCTCAGCCACAGCGCGCACGTGCTGATGGAGAACCGCAACGGGCTGTGCCTGGACGTGAGGGTGGACGCGGCCGACGGCCGCGCCGAGCGCCGCGCCGCGCGGCGGATGCTCAATCGCACGCTGAGCCGTCACCGGCTGCTGCCCAAGACGCTGGGGGCCGATGCCGGCTACCGCGCCGGCGCGTTCCTGTTGTCGCTGGAGGAGGACGGGACGAAACCGCACGTGCCGATGGGTGAGCCGTGCATCCGCGGCAAGAGCGAGAACGCCGAGGCGCGGCACCGTGCGGTGCGGCGCATGCGGACCAAGGGGTACGCCGTCAGTCAGCGGATTCGCAAGCGGGTGGAGGAGATCATTGGCTGGTGCAAGCAGGTGGGCGGGCTGGCGCGGGCACGGTTCGTCGGAAGGTGGAAAATCAAGCAACAGGCGGAGATCGCCGCCGCCGCCTACAACCTGCTCCGACTGGCCCGACTGGCGCCCGCGATCTGAACCGACCGCGAGCGAAAACCGAGCAGACGCCGAAAAACGACAACTCAAGGCCAACGGCAAACGCTCCAATGACCCCGCGCCGAACATCAAAAAACAATCCAACCCTCAAAACAACGGTTCTTTAGCGGCCTGATAGTAGTCTCTGGTACAAGAACATAGCTGCGTGCCGCGAGGCCCGACGGTGTTGTCGCATCTGGTGCCGACACCGCCACAGTCACTTGGGTTAACCTGATGGGTGATCCGTTATAGATGGCGACATAAGCAGATTCGAGAACATATTTGGCATCGATCTCGACAAGTGATAACTGACGACCGTCAAGGTCACGCACGCGGCTAGATGGTCGCGCAAGCATTGTCTGTGTGTACACCGGAGTCCATTGGAGTTCCATGTCTTCATTCGTAAGCGCGAGTCTTTCAATGTTTCCCGAAATACGGCCAATTCGTAGTACTAGCCCTTCCGCTGACGACACGATCAGGTATGGCGTCGCGAGATAGCAGGTCACTGCCGCGGCGAGACCGGCCACGAGTAGGACCACGAGCATCCAAGCGAACGAGACGGTTCGCATGATCCTGCTCCCCTAGGCAACCACCTAATGAGCTGCGCGATTTATCGCACCGAACGCACTATACGTCAAGCGTTGAAACGAGTGAAAACGGCGCGCCGTCAAAGATGGATCAGCTTAACTTCCCCTTTTTCCCCTGCTGCGTAATCACCGCCTGTTCACGGTCGAGGATGAGCTGGAGGACTTCTTCCTCGTCTTCCGTCTCGCGCAAGGCGGCCAGCGTCGTCTCGTCGAGCATGCGCATCAGCCGCGCGAGGACTTGCAGGTGCTGGCGGTCATCGTGGCTGAGGAGGAGGAAGAAGAGGTCGGTCAGCACGCCGCCGGGGGCGTCGAAGACCACGCCGGCCTGCACCCGCCCGATGCAGACCAGCGGCTCGCCGGTGGCGTAGGGCATCGGCTGCCGCGGGTGGGGGATGGCGATGCCGTTGGGCAGTCCCGTCGAGCAGAGCCCCTCGCGCTCCTGCAGCGCCGCCAGCAGCCCGTCCTTGTCCCAGACCAGTCCGGTGCGCTCGGCCAGCCCGATCAGCTCGCGCAGAACTGAGGGCTTGGACCGCGCGTGCAGGTGCATGTCGATGCCCTCGGCGCCGAGGCGGGCCCCGACGATGCTCTGGTCGTCGCCGTCGCCCATGGCCCGGTCGAGGCTCTCGAGCTGGGCCTGGGTCAGCGTATGGGCCTCCTGTTGCAGCCACTCCGTCACCTGGGCGCGGTTGACCCGCCACTGCCCGCTGACCTTGTGTCCGGGTAGCTTGCCCTTGTCGGCCAGCTTGGCCACCTCGCGCACATCCATGCCGATGTGCCGGGCCAGCTCCTCGAGTGTCATGCTGCGGTAGGGCACGGCTGATCCTCGTCCCGGCCGGACCGTCCGACCTGTCCAATTCTACCGCCGCCGGGAGTCGGGGGCGCCACGACCGGCCGGAATCGCACCTGCGGCGGTCGGCGTCCAATTGTCCGCGCGGCTAACGATCCCGGCGCGGCGCCGGATCCGATGGCTCGCCGGGCGGCATCGCGGACATGCGGACGATGTCTTCGCGGAGCCGGCGGAGGGCGGCGGAATCGGGCCGGCGGCGGAGGGCGGCGTCGAGGTAGTGGAGGAAGTCGGCCGGGTCGTGCGGTTCGTCGAGTCGGAGCAGCGTGTGCAGTACGGCCACCAGTGCTTCGTCGTCTCCCCGTTGCAGGTTTAACTCCGCGGCAGCCCAGTGGGCCCGGGGCGAACCGGGAGCGAGCTGGTGCGCGCGGTCGATGGCGCGGCGGGCGTCGTCGAAGAGTTCGTCGCGGCGCAGGTCGGGCGCCTCGGATGGCGGCTCAGCCGCCGAAGCGACGAGCGGCTCATCCGGGGCGGGTTTGGTCTCGGCCGGTGCGGACTCGGGCGATTCAGGCTGCGTCGCGGCCGGCGCCGAATCGGGCGGCGGCGTGTTGCGCGCCAGACCGAGCAGCACCTCGGCGAGCGCAGCATACGAATCCGCAAGCAGCAGCGGCAGTTCGTCGTCGGTGATGCCGGGGGCGACGAGCCGCCCCCAGTTGCGGGCTTCATCCTCGTTGCCGGCGGCCAGAGCGAGCGTGAGGAGCTGGCCGTAGATGGGGCGGCTCAGTTCGTCGCGGCGGCCGATGGGCGGCATCGTTTCGAGGGCCTCTTCGGCGAGACGGCGCGCAGCGTCGGGTTCGCGGACGGACATCAGCCAGGTGTAGCGCGCCTGTTCGAGGAGGGTGAGGGCGCGGGGGATGGGGAGGAAGTGCACATTGCGTCCGGCGTTGTAGAGGGTGACGGCGCGGGCGGCGAACTGCGCGGCGACGGCGTAGCGACCATGCATCCCTTCGATCGCGGCGGCGAGGCGGAAGGCCTCGGGGGCGAAGAAGACGCGCCAGGCGGCGGGGTCGTCGGGGTGCGGGTCGTGGTGTGCGGCGGTGACGAGTTCGCGCAGGGCATTAAGAAACTCGGGGCGCTGAGAGAGCTGCTGGACGGCGGCGAACATATCGGGGATGCCGGACTCGGCGCGGAGCGGGCCGCAGAGGGCCTCGATCTGCTCGTGGGCGGGAATGTCCGCGGCCGAGGCAACGTACCGCAGGGCGAGGGCGAGGTTGTCACGCTGGCGCACGAGTTCGGTCTTGAGGGCGTCGACGGCGCGGGCGCGGAGGGGGCCGGCGGTCTCCGCAACGTCACCGCCTTCGTGTCGGTCGAGTTCGAGGAGGAGCGCGCAAAGGTTGGCTTCGGCGAGGCCGGCGCCATACAGGCCGGGGCAGATGCGGCGGAGGCGCTCGGCCAGGTCGAGGCCGCGCTGGATCGAGGGCTCAGCGCGGGCGAAGTCCTCGACGATAAGCGGCCGGGCGATGTCCTCGGCGGTCTGGCCGGCGGCGACGCGCTGGGCGCGCTGCTGCGCGCGGGCGACGTGGCGGGCGGCAGTGGCGGTATAGACGTCGAGCAGCAGGCCGTGGGCGTCGAGCCGGCGGAGCGGGTCGAGGCGGGCGCGGGCGGCGAACTCGGCGCCGAGGATGGCGCGGTCGTGGTCGGCAGCGCGGAGCTGGTCGGCGGCCTGGACCTCGGCGCGGGCGCCCTGCCAGTCGCGGGCGAAGAGGCCGACGAGGGCGACGGCAAAGACGGCGACGACCACGGTGACGAGGCGGCGCAGGCCGGGCGAGGGACACCAGACGTGCGCTTCCTCGCCGAGTTCGTTGTTGGCGGAGAGTGCCCATATCAGGCCCAGCAGGGTGAAGAAAATGCCGGGCAGGCCGGGGATGCGCAGGCCGACGTTCGCGGATTCCTCGACGATGAGGCCGACCAGCGCGGCCAGCAGCGCGGCGAGGATCGCGCGGGAGAGGGTGTCGGGCTGGCGGTGGACGGCGCCCGCGCCGGCGATGAAGGTGAGCAGCAATCCGCCGACGAGGACGGCCAGGCCGATGGTGCCGAGGTCGGCCCAGGTTTCGATCCATTCGTTGTGGGCGTGGGCGAGGCGGCCGCGCATGGCGATCGGGTCGATCATCGCGTCGCGCCCGGCGAGGTCGGCGTTGTTGGCGAGGAGGGCATAGCCGCCCTGCCCCACGCCGGTGAGCTTGCGCTGGCCGATCATGTCGAGGGCGTAGGACCAGGCATAAAGTCGCAGGCGGACGGTGGCCCCGCGGCCGAACTCCTGCATGCTCTCCCAGCGCGGGATCAGCGCCAAGGCGAGAATCAGCAGGGCGCCGGCGCCGACGCAGGCGAGGATGATCTTGCCGCGGCGGCGCAGGAGGAAGAATGGAAGGGCAAAGGCGGCAGAGGCCAGGCCGAGCAGCGTAGCGCGGGGGCCGACGTTGAGGATGCCCCTCAGCCAGGCGAGCGGGCCCTGCGGCGCGGCCGGGGGCGTGCCGGTAAGCATGATGCCCCACCAGATCACGACGGCGCAGAGGCCGGCGACGACGATGACGGTGATCGCGCGGGCGGAAATTCGCGCGGGCAACCGGATGAGTTGGGCGCCGAAGAGCGTCAGCGCGAGGACCAGGCCAGGCAGGAGCACGGCCGCGAGGAACAGCGGGTTGCCGACCGGATACTTGGCGCGGAAGGCAGGGTTACGCTCGTAGAAATACCAGACGGCCAGCGCCGCAGTGAGGGCGAGGACGACGAGGAGCATCCAGGCGGCGATGCGGGCGGCGCGGGGGTTAAGGCCGCGGCCGAGGGCGACGGCCCAGGAAATGTGCGCGGCGAGGATGACCGAGCCGCCGAGGGAGAAGGTCGGGGCGAAGGACCAGTTGGCGCTGAAGAAGGAGAAGGCGACGAGGATGAGCAGCAGGAGCTGGGCGCCGGAGAGGGCGGACATCTGCGCGGGGCCGGTCGGGGGCGGCGTGCCTGCGGTGGGCGAGGTGGCTGTCGGCGGGGCCTGTGGGCCGCGCGCGGTGCAGGCCGCATTCCAGCCGACGAGTGCGACGAGCATGGCGGCGCCAGTGCAGAGGCCGAAGACGAGCGACTTGATCTCGACGCCGAGGGGAGTCGGCGCCGCATAGTGCAGATTGAGCAGCTCGACGATGGCACGGAGTGCGGAGTGGGCGGACCAGGGACGGGCGCCCTCCATCTCGCCGTGGCCGCTGCTGGTGAGCAGGCAGGTGCCGACAAGCATCGCGGCGACGAGGACGAGGAGGACGACGTGGACGTTTTGGATGCGCACGGGCGGATCGTAGCGCGATGTGGGAATGGCTGCAATGGGCGATCAGATGTCGGATGTGAGAATTGTGGAATGCTGAATGACGGGAGAATTGCGGATTGCGGAATACAGGCGTCTGTAAGCTGGTCGGCGTGCTGGAAAGCCTGTGTGATCAGAGGATCTTCGCTGGCGCTCAGGATGACGCCCTTGAGCGACTATTGGCTATTGGCGCGGGGACCAGATGGTGTCGGGGACGTTGGCGCGGGCGTTGGCGAGGCGAGCCCAGGCGAAGAGCAGGTCGCCGAGGCGGTTGAGGTAGAGCAGCACGTGGTGGTTGATGCGGTCGCTGTGCTGAAGCGCGACGACGAGGCGTTCGGCATCGCGGCAGGCGGCACGGGCGAGGTGGATGCGGCAGGCGAGTTCGCAGCCGCCGGGGAGGATGAAGCTGCGCAGGGGCGGGAGTGCGTCACAGGCTTCGTCGATCCAGTGTTCGAGCTGCACCACCTGCGCAGCAGAGATGCGCGGGACGGCGCGCGGCGGCGCGGCCGCGCCGGCGGCGGGTTCGGGTGTGGCGAGGTCAGCGCCGGTGTCGAAGAGTTCGCGCTGAATCTGTTCGAGGTGCGCGGCGAGATCGTCGTGGGTGCAGACAGCGCGGGCCGAGCCGAGGAAGCTGTTGAGCGCGTCCACGGCGCCGTAGGCGCAGACGCGCGGGTGGTCCTTGGGGACGCGCGAGCCGTCGAAGAGGCCGGTCTCGCCGCTGTCGCCCGTCTTTGTGTACAGCTTCATGCGGTCAGTCTATGATGCCCGCCTGGGGAATTCCAGATACGGGAGGAGCGGCGCCGCGGAGTGCGCCGCGGCGCGGAACTGGCGGCGCAGAGACGCGCCCGGAGAGTCCGCGACCCAGGTTTTCGGGAGCCGACGACGGTGTTCGAGTCTCTGACAGAACGGTTCAACGACGTCTTTCATCGCCTGCGCGGGCGCGGGCGGATCACGGAAGAGAACGTGCGCGAAGCGATGCAGCAGGTGCGGACGGCGCTGCTGGAGGCGGACGTGCACGTCGAGGTGGCGCGGAAGTTCTGCGACGACTGCCTGCAAATGGCGCTGGGCGAGAACGTCATCAATACGCTCAAGCCGGACCAGGTGATGGTCAAGGTGGTGCACGACGAACTCGTGCGGCTGATGGGGCCGGTGGATCCGCGGATTCCGTACGTCAGCCCGGGGCCGACGGTGCTGATGCTGGCGGGGTTGCAGGGGTCGGGCAAGACGACGACGTGCGCGAAGCTGGCGAACTTCGTGCTCAAGAGCGGCAAGCGGCCGCTGCTGGTGGCGGCCGACCTGAAGCGCCCGGCCGCCATCGACCAACTCGAAGTGCTCGGCGGGCAGCTCGGCGTGCCGGTGCACGCGGAGCGGGACCACCAGAACCCGGTGAAGGTCTGCCGCAATGGCATTCTGGCGGCGCGGAAGACGGACCGCGACGTGGTGATCCTCGACACGGCCGGCCGACTGTCGATCGACGAAGAGCTGATGCAGGAAGTGGCACAGGTGGCGCAGGCCACGACGCCGCAGCAGATCTACCTCGTGCTGGACGCGATGACAGGTCAGGACGCGGTGAACACGGCCAGGCGCTTCAACGAGCGGCTGGAGCTGGACGGGCTGATCCTGACGAAGTTCGACTCGGACACGCGCGGCGGGGCGGCGCTCTCGGCGAAGCAGGTGACCGGCAAGCCGATCAAGTTCATCGGCGTCGGCGAAAAGATCGAGAACCTGGAGGCGTTTCATCCGGACCGGATGGCGTCGCGCATCCTTGGCATGGGCGACGTGGTCAGCCTCGTCGAGAAGGCGCAGGAACAGTTCGATCAGCAGGAGGCGGCCAAGCTCGAACAGCGGATGAAGAGCGGGCTGTCGCTGGAGGACTTCCTCGCGCAGCTCCGCAAGATGCAGAAGATGGGGTCAATGCGCGACCTGCTGAAGATGATCCCCGGCATGGGCAGCGAACTGAAGAACATGGAGGTGGACGATGATGAGCTGTCGCAGGTCGAGGCGATGATCCTCTCGATGACGAAGAAGGAGCGGGCGAACCCGACGATCATCGACACCTCGCGGCGGCGGCGGATCGCGCGCGGGGCAGGCGTCGAGCCGCAGGACGTCTCGGGGCTGGTGAAGAACTTCATGCAGATGCGCGAGATGATGAAGGCGATGTCGGGGATGAGCATGATGGACCGGATGCGGTTCGGGACGCAGTTCTCGAAGGCGGCCGCGACGGGCATGATGCCGCAGTTCAAGATGAAGAAGGCCCAGCCGGTGCGGAAGCTGACGCAGAAGGACAAGCGGAAGCGGCGCAAGCGGCGATAGCGGCCGGCGCCTCGCTCACGTCACCTGCATGGCGTCGATGACGTTATTTCGCGCGGCGTAGCGGGCGGGGATGATTCCGGCAATCAGGCACATCAGCAGGGTCAGGCCGGCGCCGTAGCCGACCCAGTCCCAGGGGACAGCCCAGGAAATCTGCATGCCGGTGACGCGCATCGTCGTAAAGTTGGACTGCGCGCCGAGATGAAAGCCCAGACCCAGGCCCAGCGCGCAGCCGAGCACGGCGAGGATGACCGCCTCGCCGATGACGAGTCGGACGAGCTGCCAGCGCGTGGCGCCGACGGCGCGGAGAATGGCGATCTGCCGCGCGCGGGCGTGCACGTTGGCCATCATCAGGTTGGCCACGCCGAGCGCGGCGATGACCAGCGCCAGCGTCGGGATCGCCGTGAGGATGCGCGTCAGGCGGCGCAGCTCGCGGTCGATAATCGTCTTGAGCATGCTGACGCTGCCGTAGTTGGAGCTGGGGTCGTCGACGTGGCGCAGCACGGCGGCGAAGACGTCCCCCTCGCGGTGCCGCCGCCAGGCGCTTTCGAGCGTCTCGGCGTCGCCGTCGGCGAGCGGGCCGGCGGCGGGAATGCCGAGCTGCTCGGCGCGGGCCAGGCGAAACCCCTCCGGCACCTCCTGCGGCGGCAGATCGAAGTCAAAGATGAGGAGCTTGAACTCCTCGCGGCCGAAGTGCTCGCGCGCCTGGTCCATCGTGCCGATAATCGAACCGACGGCCATGAACTGGAACTCGCCGCCGGCCTGGAAGAAGCTGACCGCGATGTCGATGGCGGGGCTGGCGACGACGGCGGCGACGGTGAACGTCGCCTTGCGGTCGCGGTACTCGACGGTGATCTCGTCGCCGACGTGGCGATCGAAGGTCTGCGCGTATTCGCGCGTGAGCAACACGTGCGTCCCGGCGGCAAGCTGCCTCAGCGCGGTCGCCTCGTCGCCCTCGAGATATTCGAGGCGGACGATGCGCGGAAACTCTTCGAGTTCGGCGCAGACGAAGCGCTGATTCGCCTGCAGCAGGCGATACAGTCCGCTCCGCGCCTGGTCGATGCGGCAGGAGAACTCGTTGATCGCCAGGACGCGGCGGACGCCGGGCGTGCGCCGAATGGCGTCGAGTCGTTCGAGCGGCGAGCTGCGGAACGAGTAAATAAACGCCTCGGGAATCTCGCGCGGGAACTGCCAGCCCTGCACGACGCTCTCGCCGTGCACCAGCAGGCCGACGATCAGCGAGAGCCCGACCATCAGCCCCGAGCAGATCATCCCGCCGCGCCACGGTGCACGGCTGACCTGATCGCGGAGAAGCTGCCAGCGCAGGCCGAGCAGCCGGGCAATGCCCCAGACGCCCGGACCGCCGACGAGCCGCACGAGCAGCGGCGCCAGCAGCGCATACCCCATGTAGAGAACGAGTTCGCTGCCGACGGCATACTGGACGTAGCGCTCGTTGTCGGGGGAGAGGCTGCGGATGGCAATCGTCTCGGCGACGATGATGACGACGCCGACGCCCGCCGCGAGCCAGTCGAACCAGCCGCGATGCAGCGCCGACTCCGGTCGCGAGGCGGCCAGCGGCGAGATGCCGATGGCGCGGAACATCGGGACCATCGCGCCGAGCAGCGCCGTGGCGATGCCGCCAAAAACAGCCAAAAGAATGCCGAGGCGGCTTACGGTGATCTGCTGCACATAGTCGGGCACGGCGCGGATGGTCATCGCCAGCAGCGCAAAGCCGAGCGGCACACCGAGGATGACGCCGGCGACGCCTAGCGGCAGCACCTCGGCCGGCACCATCGCCGCGAGCTGGGCCCGCGTCGTGCCGAGGCAGCGCATCATGCCCATCTGCCCGATCCGCTCGACCATGCCCATGCTCAGCGTGCTGAGGATGATGAAGAACGACGTGAGAAAGGCGACACCGGAAATGAGCGAGAGGACGAGCCGCATCTGGCCCTGCGCGCGGTTGAGCTGCCGCAGCTTGGCCTCGGCCGTGGAGACCGAGACCGCCGCGTCGACGCGCCGCGCCGCCTGCAGGATACGCAGCCGCTCCTGCTCCAGCCGGTCGACCGAGCCGTCGCGCAGGCGCAGGTCGACGACGGTGGTCCGTTCGCCGAACCGCAGTAGGTCGCGCATGTCGGCAATGTGGATGTAGACGTTGGGCCGCTGGAACTGGCTGATGCGGCGGCGGCGGATCGAGCCGACGATCTCGAACGGGCGGACGATCGAGCTGTCGTCGCCGGCCGAGAGATAGAGAACGTCGCCAAGCTGGAGCGACTTGTCGCGCAGCACGGAGTCCTCGACGACGACCACGCCGCGATCATCGGGGGCGATGAGCCGGCCGCTGATAAGGTTCCGCGCCATGTCGCGGAAGACGTACTCGGTCTCGGGTTCGATGCCGGTGCTGTCGAGTTCGTAGCGATCGACCGGCGGAACGTGGGCCGACTGCTCGTCGATGGCCCCGTGCAGGCGCCACCAGAAGCGCGAGGTACTCGCCGCCACGGCCGGGTCGTCGCGGACGGCGTCGGCCACGTCGGCGGAAAAGTGCCCCCACTTGCCGAGGGGCGATTCGATGTTGAGGTGCGAGCGCCCGACCCACTCCAGCACCCAGTCCTGCACCGTCCGCCGCACGGACTCGTAGCAACACGTGATCCAGACGACGGTGCCGACGCCGAGGGCGATGGCCATCACCGTCGCCGCCGTGCGCCCGGGCCTAGCCGACCAGTTTCTGGTAGCGAGTTGCAACCAGTGCCGCATCGGGTTTCCCTTCGTTGCGAAACTCGCCGGCGATCCGGCCGTCGCGCAGCACGACGACGCGGTCGGTGTGCGCGCCACCGTCGGCCTCGTGCGTGACCATCAGCACCGTGCGGCCCGGCTCCCGCGCCAGCCGCGCGAGCAACTGCCAGATCTCGTGCGAGTGGACCGAGTCGAGGTTGCCCGTCGGCTCGTCGGCGAGAATGAGCGCCGGATCGTTGAGCAGGGCGCGGGCGATGGCGACGCGCTGCTGCTCGCCGCCGGAGAGCGCGGCCGGGCGGTGCGACGCGCGCCCGGTCAGGTGCAGCATGCTCAGCAGCTCGCGCGTCCGTGCATCGTCGTGGTTGCGGCCGGCGAGCAGCGCCGGCAGCGCGATGTTTTCGGCGGCCGAGAGCGTCGGCAGCAGGTTGTAGGCCTGAAAGACGATGCCCAGCCGGTCGCGGCGAAAGAGCGTCCGACCCCGGTCGTCCATTCGCGTGATGTCGTGACCTTCGATCAGGATCGAGCCGGCGTCGGGAGCGTCGAGCCCGCCGATCAGGTGCAGCAGCGTGCTCTTGCCGGAACCGGAGGCGCCCATGATGGCGACGAACTCGCCGGCGGCGACGGTCAGGTCGATGCCGCGCAGGGCGTCGACACGATCGTCGCCGTCGCCGTAGTGCTTGGAAATGCCGGATACCTGGAGGATTTCAGCCATTTGCCATGCTGCTCCGCCCCTTCATTAGCGACCGCCGCCGCTGGATGTTATCCTCTGGCTGTGCATTAGGACAGAACCCGACCGTCCGGCTGACGGGCACAGGGGCACGTCCGTGAAGCTCGCCGTCACTGCTGATCTTCATTTCAACGTGCCGCGAAGCACGGAGCCCGCGGCGGCCGTCATCGCGCAGATCAGGCGGGTGCGGCCGGACGTCGTGCTGCTGGTGGGCGATACGGCGGCCGACGACCTGGCCGTCCTGAGCGAGTGCCTGCACCTGTTCGACGGCTGCGCCGCGCACAAGCTGTTCGTCGCCGGAAACCACGAGCTGTGGACGGCGGACGAGGACACGCTGCGGCGCTACGAGCGCGACCTGCCGCGCGCGGCGGCCGAGGCGGGCTTTCACTATCTCGACGGCGGGCCGACCGTCATCGACGGCGTCGGGTTCGTCGGATCGGTCGGCTGGTACGACTATTCCTTCCGGACGCCGGGGCTGGACCTCCCGACGCGGTTCTATGAGGCGAAGGTGGCGCCCGGCGCGGCGCGCGTGCTGCCCGAGCACCAGCACCTGATCGGGTCGGCGGAGGACATCCCCGAGGAGCTGATGTCGCTCGGCACGCGCTGGATGGACGGCGTGCGCGTGCACCTGCCCTACAGCGACGAGGAGTTCACCGAGCGCCTGGCACAGAAACTTGAAACGCATCTGTGCGAGATCGAGGGACGGGCGGAGACGATCGTCGCAGGCATTCACCATCTGCCGTTCCGCGAGCTGGTCGAGTATCGCAATGAGCCGCGCTGGGACTTCGCCGCCGCGTTCATGGGGAGCGAGCGCTTGGGCGAGGTGCTGCGACGCCACAAGAAAGTGCACTTCCTGTTCTGCGGACACTCGCATCTGGCGGCGCGGACGCAAGTGGGGCACGTACGGTGCGTCAACATCGGCTCCACGTACGAAGTGAAACGCTTCGAGGTGGTTGAACTTCCGGCGCCCGGCTGACGCGCGGCAGGCGGGCGGGCATAATGGGGGGCAATGCCAGCCGCGGAGCGTGCGACTGAACCCACCGATACGGCCGCGCCCTGTCACATTCTGGGCACGGCCGGGCACATCGACCACGGCAAATCGACGCTGGTCCGCGCGCTGACGGGGGTCGACCCGGACCGGCTGCCCGAGGAAAAGCGGCGCGGGATGACGATCGAGCTGGGCTTCGCCCCGCTGCGCATCGGTAAGCATCTGTTCGGCATCGTCGACGTGCCCGGACACGAGCGCTTCGTGCGGACGATGGTCGCGGGGGCGACGGGCATCGACCTCGCCATGCTGCTGGTGGCGGCCGACGACGGCGTGATGCCGCAGACACGCGAGCATGCGCAAATTCTCGACCTGCTGGGCGTGACGAGCGGGGTGGTGGTGATCAGCAAGACGGACGCCGCGGCGCCGGAGCGGATCGCGGAGGTGCAAGGTCAGATCGACGCGCTGCTGGCCGGGACGGCGCTGGAGCGTTGGCCGCGCTGCGCGGTGTCGGCGGCGCGGGGCGAGGGACTGGACGCGCTGCGGGCGGAGCTGGTGCGCCGCGCCGAATCGCTCGCGCGGCGGCGGACGTCGTCGGTGTTTCGCCTGGCGATCGACCGCGTGTTCACTGTACACGGACGGGGGACGGTGGTGACGGGCTCGGTGCTGTCGGGGCGTGTGGCGGAGGGCGACACGCTGGAGCTGCTGCCGCGCGGGCAGACGGTACGGGTGCGCGAGGTGCAGTCACACCACGAGGGGGTGGGCGCGGCGGCGCTGGGGCAGCGCGCGGCGATCAATCTGGCCGGCGTGAAGAAAGAGGAAATCGAGCGCGGCTGGGAGCTGGCGACGCCGGGATACCTTGCGCCGACGCGGTATTTCGACGCGAGCCTGCGCGTGCTGCCGGATCTGGCGCGGCCGGTGGAGACGCACACGCTCGCGCGGCTGAGCATCGGGACGAGCGAGGTGATGGCGGTCGTCGTGCTGCTGGAGGACGTGCGAGCCGCGCCCGGGCGCGAGGTGCCGGTGCAGTTGCGCCCGGAGGAGCCCGTCGTCTGCGAGTATGGGCAGCGGTTTATCTTGCGGCAGGAGACGGCGGCGTACACGATCGGCGGCGGAGTCGTGCTCCGGCCGGTGGCGCGGCGCGGGACGGAGCGGACAGGGGAGGCATGGGAGCGCTTGGCGCGGCTGCGCGACGGAGAGCCGCAGGAACGGGTCAGCGAGGTGCTGCGCAGCGCGGCGTTCGAGCCGGTGACGGATTTCGCGGTGGCATGTCGCGCCGGAGTGGAGCCGCTGGAAGTACCCCGACTCCGTGAAGCGCTGCGCGAGAGCGGCGTGCTGGTGGAGGTCGGGACGGGAGGTCCGGTGCTACACGGTGAGGCCCTGCGCGAGATGGAGACGCGCGCGACCGATTACCTGCGGCAGTGGCACGATCGGCACGCGAGCGAGCCGGGCTTTCCGCAGGATCGGTTCATGAACTGGCTGGCGCGGCGGACCGCGCCAGAGATGGCGCGGGCGCTGCGCGACCATCTGCTCGGCCGCGGACGGATCGTGCAGCGCGGGGCGTTCGTCTGTCATCCGGCGTTTGCGCCGGCGCTGTCGGGAGAGGATCAGAAAACGCTGGAGGCGCTGCTGGCGCGATTCGAGTCGGCGGCGATGTGTCCGCCGACGCTGGGCGAATTGAAGAAGGAGATGGGGCGGGCGTTCGCGCGGGCGGAGCGGATGATCGAGCAGGCGGAGGCGAACGGGCAGTTGGTGCGAATCGACGCCGACCTGCTGCTGCACGCACGCTGCTATGAGGAAATGAAGCAGACCGTACGGAAGTTGATCGAGCGCGACGGGCCGGTGACGCTCAGCGCGATGCGCGAGGCGCTGGGCTCGACGCGGAAGTTCGTCGTGCCGATCGCCGAGCATCTTGACAAGATCCGCTTCACGCGACGGCGCGGAGATCTGCGGACGCTGGCGACGTAGACGAGAGCGGGAAAAGGATGCGAGCAATGAACGAGGCGCGCGGGGAGATGTTGCAGCGGCTGCCGTCGATGACGGAGTTGCTGGCGCGCGCGCAGGGAGAGGAGTGGTCGCGGCGCATTTCGCGCGAGCGGCTGAGCGTCGCGCTGCGCACGGCTGTGGAGCGGGCGCGGCAACGCGTGCTGGACGGCAGCGCGACGGCGGCGCCGACGGCGGAGGAGATCGTCGCCGACGCGCAGGCGGCGCTGGCGCGGTCGATGGCGGCAAACATCCGGCCGGTGATCAACGCCACGGGGATCGTGCTGCACACGGGGCTGGGACGGGCGCCGCTCGCGCCCGAGGCCGTTGATGCCCTGCTGCAAATCGCCGGCGGCTACTGCAACGTCGAGCTGGAGTTGGCAAGCGGGGAGCGCGGGCGGCGGACGGCGATCGTGGCGGAGCTGCTGCGGGAGCTGACCGGGGCGGAAGCGGCCACAGCCGTGAACAACAACGCCGCGGCGACGATGCTCGTACTGAACACGCTGAGCGAGGGGCGCGAGGCGGTTGTCTCGCGCGGGCAGTTGATCGAGATCGGCGGGTCGTTCCGCCTGCCCGACGTGATGAACAAGAGCGGCGCGGTGCTGCGCGAGGTGGGGACGACGAACCGCACGCGCGCGAGCGACTACGCCGAGGCGATCGGCGAGCGGACAGGCGTGCTGGTGCTCGTGCACACGAGCAACTACCGCGTCGTCGGGTTCGTCGAAGAGGCGCCGCTGGCCGAGGTGGTCGCGCTGGGGCGGGCGCGCGGCGTGCCGGTGTTTCACGATCTGGGAAGCGGCGCGTTGCTTGACCTGGGCGAATTCGGCATGGGCGGCGAGCCGGTGGTACGCGATTCGCTGGAGGCGGGGGCGGACGTCGTTGCGTTCAGCGGCGACAAGCTGCTCGGCGGGCCGCAGTGCGGCATCGTCGCCGGCCGCGCGGAGATCATCGCGCGGGTCGAGCGGAACCCGCTGATGCGCGCGTTCCGCCTGGACAAGCTGACACTGGCGGCGCTCGAGGCGACGCTGCGGCTGCACCGCGACGGGCCCCGTGCAACGGAGCAGGTGCCGGCGCTGCGGATGCTTACCGAACCGGCCGAGTCCGTTCGCGCGCGGGCGGAGCGGCTCGCGGAGGCTCTGCGGCAGGTTCGGCCGGGCGACATCGTCGAGTTGGCGCCCGAAGAGACGTACGCCGGCGGCGGGTCGCTGCCGACGGTCAGGATTGCCACCTGGACGGTGTGCTGGCGGCCCGTCGGCGGCTCGGCGGAGGCAACGGCCGCGGCCCTGCGCCGCGCGGAACCGCCCGTGATCGCGCGGCGGCACGACGACGCCGTGATCTTCGACTGCCGCACGATCGGCGAAGAGGAGTGGCCGGTCGTTGTCGAGGCCGTGCGGCGGATCGGGCAAGAGGGGCAAGGGAGCTGAACGTGGCCGAGGCGGGGGCGGAGATTCCGTGGGACGAGTACAGCCGGGCGTTCGCCGCACAGCGGCTCGACGATGCGGGGCACATCGACGAGTGGCTGCACCGGTTCATTCAGTGCGGGCGGATCGAACGCGGCATGACCGTCGCCGACGTCGGCTGCGGCGTGGGGCGCTATGCGCTGCCGCTGGCCGAGCGGGCGGGTGTGAACGTCGTCGCGGTCGATGCGTCCGCCGAAATGCTCGCGGCGCTGGCCGCGCGGCGAACGACGCAGCCGGTACGCGCGATCCGCGCCCGCGCCGAAGCGCTGCCGCTTGCGGACCAGCGTGTTGACGCCGCGCTGCTCTCCATGTCGCTGCACCAGTTCGACGATCAGCAGCGCAGCCTGCGCGAGGTGTTTCGCGTGCTGCGCCCCGGCGGGCGGCTCGTGCTGCGCACGACAACGCAGGGGCAGATCAACCGCATGGAGACGCTGGAGTACCGCTACTTCCCGGCGGCGCGGCGCATCGACCGCCAGCGCATGCCGAGCATGGGCGTGCTGGCGGCAATGCTCGATCGCGCCGGGTTCGGACGCATTGATGTGCACCACGTGCGCGAGTCCACCGCGCGGCGCGGCGGAGAGTGGATCGCGCAGTTTGCCGCCCGGCCGTGCTCGACGCTGCATCTGATCCGTGCGCAGGAGTTCGTATGCGGACTCGATCGGATGCGCG
>CAZNDQ010000003.1:0-27656 GCA_964571825.1 uncultured Planctomycetales bacterium
GCTCGGCCGACTCCGCATATTCCGCCGGGATGTCCGCCGCACGCACCTTCTCGCCGCCGCCGCCCTCGAAGTACAGCGCCTTCATCGAGACCAGGTCGATCACCCCCGCCAGGTTCGCCTCGAGCCCCATCGGGATCTGCAGCGGGACGGCCACCAGGCCCAGCTTCGACTCGACCTCGCCGACGACGCGGCTCGGGTCCGCGCCCGTGCGGTCGAGCTTGTTGATGAAGGCCAGTCGCGGCACGTTGTAGCGCCGCATCTGCCGGTCGACCGTAATTGTCTGCGACTGTACGCCGCCCACGGCGCACAGCACGAGCACCGCCCCGTCGAGCACGCGCAGGCTCCGCTCGACCTCGATCGTGAAGTCGACGTGCCCCGGCGTGTCGATGATGTTGATCGTGTGATCGTTCCAGGTGACGTTGGTCGCGGCGCTGGTGATGGTGATGCCGCGCTCCTTCTCCAGCTCCATGTGGTCCATCGTGGCGCCGTCGCCGGCGCCCTTGACCTCGCCCATGCGGTGGATGCGCCCCGCATAGAACAGGACGCGCTCGGTGAGAGTCGTCTTGCCGGAGTCGATGTGCGCCGAGAGTCCGATGTTGCGAACTCTGTTGAGGTCCTTCATGGTTGCACCGTCTGGAGCGTTTTTTTCCGCGCGGGTCCTTTGTCTCCGCGTACGCGATCCGCCGAGGGCCGGGCCCCCTGCTCATCTGGTCCTCGACCCCTCCGCCCCGGGCGGGTGGGTCCTGGCCGTTCCCGAGAAACTGGTTGAACCGACCGGCTCGGGGGGAATCTCGGGCCCCAACCCCCTCCACGAGCAAACTCATAGAGGTCCGAAATCCACCGGTCTATCTGAAAGCGAGGCCGATCCCCATGGAATCGGCCTGAACGAAACAAGAGTTTAGCCGCCGGCGCGCAAAGGTCAAGTCCAATCTGCGCCAAGTCCCGCCTTCGCCGAATCTTAACCTCCCGCGCCGCCGGCAACTCACTGGCGGCGGGATTGCCTCGGCCCCGCAAGCCACAGGCTCCGGACCCAACCGGCCGGGGCGCCGCTGACAGCGCCTCGCCGGGCCGATAAACTCGCAGCGAGCACCGGCCGCGCGGTTCGGATGGCCCGGCCGCCGGTCGCCCCCAGCCCGGAGACCTGACCGATGACGACCACCCGCCTTTTTCACCCTGGCCGACTGCTGCCCGTCCTGCTCGCCGCACTGCCTTTGGCCGGCAGCGCCGGTTGCCGCGCCGGCGGGGTCAAGATCACGCCGATCCCCGCCGACCGCACGCTGGAAGAAGTGACGCTCATCCGCGGTGCGGGGCTGAGCCCGGCGAAGATCGCGCTGATCCACGTGGACGGCATTCTCGTCAACGCCGAGACGAACGGCTGGTTCGAAGAGGGCGAGCACCCGGTCTCGCTCGTGCAGGAACAGCTCTCCCGCGCCGAGCACGATCCGCGCGTCAAGGCGGTTGTGCTGCGCATCAACTCGCCGGGCGGCACGGTCACCGCGTCCGAGCTGATCTATCACGAGGTGCGCAGCTTCCGCCAGCGCACCGGCAAGCCCGTCGTGGCGATGATGATGGATGTCGCGGCCAGCGGCGGCTACTACGTCGCCATGGCCTGCGACGAGGTGATCGCCCACCCGACGACGATCACCGGCAGCATCGGCGTCGTCATGCAGACGTTCGACCTCTCGGGCACGATGCAGAAGATCGGCGCGCGCAGCACGGCGATCAAGAGCGGCCCGGTCAAGGACGCCGGCTCGCCGCTGCGCCCGCTGACGCCGGAAGAGCAGGCGATTTTTCAGGGGATCATCAACGAGTTCTTTGACGGCTTTGTCGAAGTGGTAAAGGCCGGGCGGCCCGATCTGGACGAGCAGAAGATTCGACAGCTTGCCGACGGCCGGGTGTACACCGGGGAGCAGGCGCTCGAAGCCGGGCTTGTCGACCGCCTCGGCTCCGTGGGCGACGCGGTGCAGTCGTGCATGGACCGCGCGGCGCTGCGCAACGCCTCGCTCGTCCGCTATCACCGCCCGCTGGACTGGACGCCGAACGTCTACACGGGGGCGCCGCAGGCGCCGACGGCAGGCACCGGTCTGACGCTTGCTCTGCCGCGCCGGCTCACCCAGCCCGCCCCGCGCTTCCTCTACCTCTGGGCGCCGGGGCTGTGACGGCTAGGCGCCGAAGTTCGTGCTGAACGTCGAGAAGTCGCTCAGGTCCACGTCGCCGTCGCCGTCGAGGTCGCACGTCGCGAACTCCTCCGGCGAGCATCCGGCTGGCGGGGAGGCCGGCCCCGGACCGCTGAAGCAGACCGCCAGCGTGGCGAAGTCCGCCAGATCGACGTCCCCGTCGCCGTCGACGTCGCCCAGCGGGCCCTCGGGCGCGCGCACCGCCCAGAGCTGCACGTCGTCGAGGTTCCAGCCGCAGTACTGCCACTGGTCGTCGACGCGCCCGATCGTCCAGCGCACGTAGACGGTCGGCTGTTCGTCGGCCACGGCCGAGATGTCGAACCACTGCTCGACCCACGAGCCGTCGTCCACGGTGTCGGTGTTCTCCCAGATCGTCGTCCACGCCGTGCCGTTGTTGCTCACGCGCACGTAGGCGTGGTCGTAGGCCGGCTGCTCGACGCCGAGCCAGCGCTGGAAGCGGAGCTGGACGTTGGTCAGGTCGGTGCAGTCGATCGCCGTCGTCGTCAGGTGCTGCTCGGAGATGTTGGCCGCGTAGTCGCCGGAGAGGTTGTAGCCGTAGACGCGGCTGCCGGTGAAGCCGGAGACGGGGTCGGGCGCGCCCTGCGACCCGCCGCCGCCGAGCGGCTGGCCGTACGCCCACTGCCCCGTCGTCGTCCAGCCGGGGTCGCTGTCCAGCGGGAAGTCGTACATCAGCTCGACGTCGGCCGGGGCGATGGTGAACGCGGCCGTCGAGACCCCCTCGCCGCTGTTGGTGTCCGCATCATGGGCGACGACCTTGACCAGCGCCTGCGTCGAAAGTGTGTCCGGCACTGTCCAGATGTGGGCGCCGTCGTTCGGCTGGCCCAGCGCGATGACGTGCGGATACGTTGCGCCGCCGTCGGTCGAGTAGTACAGATCGACCGACGTGACGCCCTCGGCGTCGAGCGCGTTCCAGCGGATCGTCTGGCCCTCGCCCTCGACCCAGTACTCGCCGCCGAGCGGCGAGAGCACGGTCACCGTCGGCTCGTGGAACTCGTAGGTCGGCACGTGCATCACGATGCAGTGGATCGCGCCGGCGAGTTGAATAATGCTTGAGCAGTCAACAGATACGATGGACTTGTCCGGCCGCGCGGCTCCGTACACCGCCAGCGCGGTCGCGTTTTGCGACGGGAACGCGCTGTACGTGGGAACAAGGATCATGTCGTTGATAAACACCGCATTGGTGTATGTGTAGTGGAAGCCGTTAAAGCCGCTCGCGCCACTGTTCCAACCGGGTGTACGGTGAACGGTGTAGCCGCGCCCCATCATGTCGGCTGCCGCATTGTCGGTGATGACCTTCGGCTGATACGACGGGTTGCCATTGTTGTACTGCCCGATGATCACGTTGTTGTCGCCAATAGGCATCATCCACATGTCGATGTGCTGGGTCAGGTCCACGGTAGTCGGAAACCCCGGGTAAATGGTGACGTTGATCTTCAGGTACTCGCGCCAGTACTCCTTGATCTGCCGTTCGCTCATCCCCGGGTTTTCGTTCTGAATCAGCGAGGTCATGAAGGCGTCGCCGTTGGAGAAGATGTGAAGGTTGCCGCCGCCATGTACCTGCGGGATGTTGAACACGGTCTCGCCCCACAGTGGTCCGAGGAACGGCGGAAACGCATCGTCCAGCGGCCGCGGGCGGTTGTACGTGTGGTCCACTATTTGCCGCCACCCGTCCTCGATGACGAAGCGCGGACCATAGTCCCGGATCCAAACACTGTTGCAGGTGTAGATGATGAACTGCACCTGACTCATGTCGACGCCGCCATTCGTCAGATATGTCGTTGCGCTAGATTGAGTAGCCGAATTGTCGACAACGATGTACACTTTCGCCTCGGGATCGTTATTGGTGATGGCCGCCGCCATCGCGCGCTGAAGAGCCTGGTGCGCAGTTGTCCAACGGATCAGGATCCCGTCGTTCTGCTCGTACTCGGCCGGCGTGCGCAGCAGCCCGGCCGGGCCCGATCCGCGCAGCGCGCCGAGCGGCACCTCGGGCAGCGGCAGCAGCCGCTCCGCATCCGTCATGTACTTGGGCAGCGGCACCTCTTCGTCGGCCGTCGCGGCCGCCTGAGGCATCAGGTCCACCGGCCCGGCCTGCACCTCCGCCGGACCCGCACCCCACGCGCACAACGCGACCACCATCGCCCCGCACCACACTCGTCGATCCAGCATGCGAAAAACCCTCCGACGGGAGCCCGAACCGCGATCCAAGGAGCCCAACCAGTTTACTCCGGCCCCGCCCCGAAATGAAAGCAGGATGCCCCCGCACCAAATCAGGGGCCCGAAAACATGCGCCGCGTACCCGTACTGGGACGCTTTCCACGCCCGCCGCCGGCGTGCGGTCGAATCCGATCGGCCGTATGTGAGCCCACCAGGCCCGCACTACCCCGTGAAATTGAGCGAGAACGTGCTGAAATCGCCGAGGTCGACGTCGCCGTCGCCGTCGAGGTCGCTGGCGGCGAAGTCGTCCGCCTCGCACCCGTCCGGCGGCGTCGTCGCGCCCGGACCGCCGAAGCACGTCGAGAGCGTTGCAAAGTCCGCCAGGTCGACATCGCCGTCGCCGTCGATGTCGCCCGGAATCCCGAACACCGGCGCCGACACCCAGAGCTGCACGTCGTCGATGTTCCAGCCGGGATAGGCGATCGCGGTGTCCGTCGGGCCCATCGACCAGCGGACGTACACCGTCGAGCGGTTGTCGGCCACGTTGGAGATGTCGTACGTCACCTCCTGCCACGACGTGTCGGCGATCGTCTGGCCGTCGTTTTCCCACACGTCAAACCAGTTGATCGCGTTGTTCGAGACCTCGATCGCCGCGCGGTCGTCGCCGTGCACGCCCAGCCAGCGGCGGAAGCGGAGCGTCACGCCGGTCCGGCCGCTGCAATCCAACGCCGTGGTCCGCAGATATGACGGCAACATGTTGTGCGGATAGTCGCCCGACAGGTTGAATCCGTAGACGCGCGTGCCGGTGAACCCGCTGATCGGGTCCTTGTTGAACGAGCCGCCGCCCGACGGCGTGCCATAGCCCCAGCCCGAGCCGATCGTCCAGCCCGGGCTCGCGTCCAGCGGGAAGTTGTAGAGCAGGTCGGCCGCGCCCACCAGCACCGTCACCTGCGCCGTGTTCGAGTCGACCACGCCGTCCGTCACCGAGTAGAGCAGGATGTCGAAGCCCTGGTACCACAGACCCGGCTCGTAGATCACGACGTTGCCGCCGCCGGCCAGCGTGTACGGCGCCGTGAAGATCGGCCCGCCGAGCGGGTCGCGCAGCAGGCCGTGCGCAGGAAGGTCCTTGATCACGTACGCCAGCGGCGGCCCCTCCCCGTCCGGATCGTCGCCCGCCAGCGCGATCTGCACCGGTGTGTTGATCTCCGTCTCCGCCTCCAGGTCCGTCGCCACCGGCAGCAGCGGCCCGCACAGCCCCATCGTTGACAGATCGCTGTTCGAGAAATCGGGCGAGAGCCCCGCGCCGCTCGACAGCCCGACGATCCCGTCGTTCGCCGAAATCGTCAGGAAGTGCAGCGCGATCTCCCCGTCGAAGAACATCTCGATCTGGAAGGTATTCGTCGTGCCGGCGTTCAACTCCGGCACTTCGAGCCACGTCACCACCGCCCGGTCGGCGAGCTGTTGCCAGCGCACCGATCCGCCCGCGGCCGGGTTCAGGTCGTCGTACAGTCCGGCGATCCGCGGCAGCGCGAAGTGCTCGGCCAGCGTCTCCGACGCATCACCGCTGCCTCCGCCAAACGTCACGTAGCCGTTGCTGCCGATCATCACCTCGTGGTAGCTCACGCCGTAGAGCGAGACCGTCGCCCCGCCCGTCAGATTGATCTGCACCCAGCCGTCGTTGTTGCTCGGCGCAAAGGCCAGGACGAACCCGCCCGTCGGGTCCGTCGGCAGCGCGTCGATGGCCTCCGTGCAGCCGCGATAGAACTCGAACGTCCCGTTCGGCACGAAGCGCAGCGAGAGGTTGTCCAGGTCGTTCAGGTTGCTCCCCGAGAACTGCTGCGTGAAGAAGTCGGGGATTGCCGGCGTGCGGAAGCTGTAGCACGCGCCGCCGTTGTCGGCGATCGCCGCGTTGCCCGCGCGGTCCCGCACCTCGACCGTGACGAAGTAGTCCGTGTCGTCCTCCAGCAGCCCGATCGGCACCGCGTGCGCCGCCCCGAACGTGAATGAATACTCCTCATTCGTCGCCCCGGCGCACGACGTCCCGTGCCGCACCGTGGCGATCGTCTGCTCGTTTGTTTCGATTGTCACCAGCGCATCGTGCGTCCCCGTCGCTTCCACGTCCACGCGCGTCAGCAGCGGCGCGCTGCAGTCCACCACCGCCACCGCCGTCACCTGCACGTTCTGACCGCCCTGACCGTTGTCCGCGTCGACGTACCGCAGCGTGATCGTGTCCCCGTCGGCCACGTGCAACTGGCCCGCCTCGTCCGTCACGTTCAGCGGCAGCGGCGCCGTGAACAGCGCCGACTCCGGCGTGGTCTCCGTCAGCAGCACCGCCTCGCCGGCCGGCTCGCTGTTCGACGACACGGTGACCAGCACCGTGTCCACCACCTCGTCATCGGTATTCAGGTCGCAGTCGACGACGCGCAGCTCGGCCGTGCCCGCGCAGGTGTAGTGTGCGCGGTCCAGGTCCGCCACGCCCTGCGGCGAGCAGTTGATCAGCTGCGGCGACGCCGCCAGCGAAAACGCCTGCGGCCCCTGCGGCACGTTGAAGCCGACGATCTCCACCCGCCACGCCCCCGGCTCGGGGTTGGCCACGTAGACCTGCTCGATGTTGTTGAGATGGTCCGCCTGCGTCCGCACGGCCGGTGCCGACGGGCTCGCCGGGTTCAGCGTCCACGGGAACGCATCCGTGCCCGACGGGCTGAGCACCCGCAGGTCGAGGTCGTTCACCAGTGACGGCACGACCAGCGGCACGGCCGGGTAATCGTCCCACGCCAGCGTGATGCGCAGCTCCGGATCGCCCGGGTTGACCACCACCAGCAGCGACTTTGACTCACCCTGCCCCAGCGAATCCTCCAGATAGTTCCCCGACCGCATCAGGTCGATCGCCGCCGGCGCCCGCACCGAGCCGTAGCCGTACGAGTAGTCCGGCCCCGGGTTGCCCAGATCGACGGCCGTGTGCGCCAGCAGCACCTTGAGCGTCGAATTGCGCGGATCGGGCTCGCCCGGCCGCAGGTTGCGATACTCCTGCAGCATCAGCGCGCCGATGCCGCAGACGGTCGGCGACGCCATCGACGTGCCGCACTTGCCCGTGTAGCCGCCGCTGCTGGAGCACGACGTGACGTTGAAGTCCTCGTTGCTCTGGCACCCCGGCGCTGAGATGTCCGGCTTGAGCCGGCCGTCGTCCGCCGGGCCCCAGCTCGAGAACGCCGTCATCGTGTCGTTGTTGCTGTTCAGCGCGCCGACGGTGATGTGGTTCTTCGCCAGCGCCGGCGGCGCTGTCGAGTGATAGCCGGCCTGGTGCTCGCTCGGACAGCCGGTGCAGTTCCGTTCGTTGCCGTTGGCCCACACGACGCGGAAGGGCGACGAGAACGCGGCGTTGGTCCCGTCCCCGCGGACGATCGTGTCGATGAGCTGCGACGTCACGCCGTAGTCGCCCGTGATCGCACAGGGAAAGCCGTTCCAGCAGGTGTTCGTGCCGATCGAGTTGTTCGAGATATCGACACTGTGGACGTTGATCGCCTCGTCGTAGTCGTCCTCGATGTCGCCGGGATTCGAGTAGAGGAAGATTCCCGAGCCGTCGAAGTCGAACCCGTACGACTGCATCGTCACGCCGGGCGCCATGCCGCGGTAGTTGCCGCCGCTCAGCGCGCCGCTGCCGCCGATCGTCCCCGCGACGTGCGTCGAATGGTCCGAAATTCCCGAGTTATCGCGCACCGTCAGCCGCCCGCCGAAGTCCTGGTGCCCCGCCAGGGCAAACCCGCCGTCATAGACGAGCACATTGACCCCCGCGCCCGTCAGCCCGTACGGCGGCTGCTGCGCGATGTCCGCGCCCACCCGCGCCCGGTTGCTGTTGTTCATCTCCGAGAACCGCGGCAGCGGCGGCTCGATCCACAGCACCGCGTCCTGCGCCGCCAGCCGATCGATCTCCCCCTGCGGCAGCTCGATCACCAGCCCGTTGATCGACTCCAGCGTGTCGCGCACCACTGCGCGGTGCTGCAGCACGGTGTCGATGCCCTTGCTCAGCAGCGGCACGTCGGCATGAAACACGATGTAGGCGCCGACAACGTTTTCCTCAGGTCGGCTCGCGTCCGGGCTCGGCTCGACGATCGCGTACTCCGGCATCTCGCCCTGCGCCAGGATCGGGTGCAGCTTCCACACCGGCTCGATCGGCCGCACGTCGCGCAGCGCTGGCTCGCCCGACAGCGTCTCGGCGTCCAGCTTCGCCGCGTCCACCCGCGCCAGCCAGGCGTGGTCGCTCAGATACGCCTGCACCTCGACGCCCGCGCCGCGCAGTGCCGCGCGCGTCGCCTCGCTCAGCGGCCCGGCGAACCGCACCACCACGTGCTGCGCCGCCGACCGCGCGCCGAGCGACTCCACCGCAGCCTTCAGTTCCGCCGGGGACCGCTCCGCCAGTTCCACCGTGCCGCTGCAGAAGCGAATCTGTCCGGCTCGCGCCGGAACCGTCGTCGCAGCGAGCGCAACCACGACCGCCAGCGAACCTGCGCAGCGCACAACCCGACCCCTACGGGTCCATCCGTTCAACAAACCCCGCATGTTCACGCAACAAACCCCTTGTGTAACGGCGTGCGGCCGCGCCCGCCGCCTGCGGAGCCCGCGGCCGAAAGACTGTCCTTTCCCTTCCGTCCGGCGGACTGTCGCGTCCGCCGTGGGCGACGGTTGCCGCGCGAGGCAGGACGCGACGGCGGCTTTTATCCTACCCGATCCGCCGCCGCCCAAACAACAACATTTGCCCGAAACACCGCCCCCGACACAAGAACCCGGTTGCCCCCCGACGCGGGTGCCCTACTTTCGCTGCAGCCGCTCCTGCCAGTGGATCACCTCCTTGCGGTCGCAGAACGACCCGGTCTTGACCACCTCGCCCCTGCGGAAGCGGAATACCTCCACCAACTGCATTTCAGGCGCGAAACTGAGCAGCAGCTCGCGCTCGCCGCCGCGCGTCAGCAGCAGCGCCGTCATCGGCGGATCAACCTCGTCCAGCTCCTCGCCCGGCCCCTCGACGTTCAGGTCGATCTCGCCCCGCACGACCCGGTACACCGTCGCCCCCTCGGCCGTTTCCTCCCCGCGCTCCAGCCGCAGCGCCACCCACACGTCCTTGCCCTCGAACCGCTCATCGTCCGGATGCCGCGAGCGCACGCGCAGCTCGACCGCGTCGTCGCGCTCGCCCACCGCCCGGATCGACAGGCTCGTGCGATATTCCTCGCTCCACACGCGCCGCGCATCCTCCCCCTCGACGAATCCCGGTGTGTCTTCGTTGCCGCCCGACCGGGTGTAGAGGCCCGGCCCCTCCCACTCGCCCAGCGGGATGCCGCCCGCCCCGCGCCCGGCCGCACAGCCCGACACGACGCCTGCCAGCACGATCGCAACGATCGCCGTCATGACTCGCATCAGTTCGTCTCCCGTGCACGAGAACGGCTGCGCGACGCGCACCCCGCGCCGCCCGCCGCTCCCCGTGTACGGCGACATGCTACATCCGACCGCCCGCGTCGTCCCCTGCCGGGCGTTTGCCGGCGCAAATGTGGCTCACCACGCCGTTCACGCTGTGTCCATGATTGCCACGCGACCGCCCCCTCACGCCGCGAACAACTCCCCGATCCGCTTTTCTCGATAATCGAAGATGCGCTCCACGTCGCGCCGGACTTTCAGCGCATGTGCAATCCGCCCCATTAGCCCCAGTGGCAGTGCGTAGCGCACGACGTCCTCGATGATCGTCCCGTTGCCGTCCGCCGTGAACCGATGTGTATGATGCCAGAGCTGATAGGGACCGCGCACCTGCACGTCAACGAAGTAGCTGCCCGGATTCCACTCGACAATCTCGGAGACCCACCGCAGCGGCAGCCCGTGCCACCGCAGCCCATACTCGATCTGCGTACCTGCCCCCATCCACTCCGGCGTCTGCCGCACGATTGAGAACCGCAGCCACCCCGGCGTCAGCAGGTCCAGGTTTCCCGCCTCGCTGAAAAACGCGAACACCTCTTCCACCGGCCGACCCACCCGCTGGCGCCGTTGTATCGTGTACTCACTCAACGCTGAATCACCGCCGCACCCACGCGCGCATCGCGCGCCCGCCCAGCGCCGCTCCGCGCTTCGGCTGCGCGCCGAATACCCCGCAACATCGCCTCAAATACGATTCCGTGCAGCGGCGCCACAGCATACCAGTATGCCAGCCCCGCCAGCCCGCGCGGCATGAAGCGCGCCGTCAGCGTCAGCCGGCATCGCTCTGCATCCAGCGGCGCACAGGCAAACTCGAGCGTCGCCTCGCCCGGCAGCCGCATCTCGGCCCGCAGCTCCAGCCTTCGTCCCGCCTCCACCCCCGTCACGCGCCAGAAATCCACCGCCTCACCGTAACTCACCTCCTGCGAATGCCGCCGGCCCCTGCGCAGGCCCGGCCCGCCCACGAGTCGATCCATCGCCCCACGCAAACGCCACAGCCAGTCCGCCGCGAAATACCCGTGATCTCCGCCGATTCGGCACACCTCGGCAAAGACCGCCGCGCAGCTCGCCCCCACATCTTCGCTGCGCCGGTCCTCGAACACCTTGCCCCCCGCCCAATCCGGATCGCCCGGGACGCTCCCCGCGTCGGACCACGCCGTCTCTACCGCGCCTTCGCCTCGTCGTCCCAGCGCCGCCTCGATCGCTGCCCGCACCGTCATCCGCTCGTGCGGCATCATCCGCGCCGCCTCGTCATTGCGGCATACGACGCGGTTTCGCAGCCCCTCAGCGAGCGGCCGCGCAATCCGATGGCTGATCGGCGTCACCAGGTGAATCCACAGCGAACTCAGCCGCGGCGTCAGCACCGGCACCGGCAGTACCAGCCGCCGCCGCAGCCCCAGGGCATCGCACATCAGGTCCATCAGCTCGCGATAGGTCAGGACGTCCGGCCCGCCGATGTCCAGCGTCCGCCCGCGCGTCTCCTCCACCTCCAGGCACGCGGTCAGGTATTGCAGCACGTCGCGCACCGCGATCGGCTGGCTCTCCGTCTTCACCCACCGCGGCGTCACCATGATGGGCAGCCGCTCGACCAGATAGCGCAGGATTTCGAACGACGCCGAGCCCGAGCCGATGATCATTGCCGCGCGCAGCACCGTCACCGCCACGCCCGTCGATGCGAGCGCCGTCTCCACCTCGCGCCGCGACGTCAGATGCTCGCTCAGCCCCTGACCCGTTTCGCCCAGCCCGCCGAGGTAGATGATCCGCCCCACCTGCGCCGCCGCTGCCGCGTGCGCAAACGACTCCGCCAGTTGCCGGTCCCGCGCCCGGTAGGCTGCACCCGCCGCCATCATCGAGTGCACAAGAAAGTACGCGGCTGTGCAGCCCCGCATCGCGGCGGCCAGCCGCTCCGCGTCCTCCAGCGCACACTCGATTACTTCAACCGCCGCATCCGCCGACCACGCACGATCCTCGGTCTTGCGCGTGCAGCGTACGACGCAGCGCACCCGGTACCCCGCCGCCACCAGCCGCGGCACCAGCCGCCCGCCGATGTACCCGGTCGCGCCGGTCACCAGCACCGTCGGCGGACCCGACTCCATCTTCCGCTCCTCATGCACGAACGCCCCGCGCCACGCACGCCGCTCCCCGGCTCATTCCGCAGACTGCGGCGTCAACTCCAGCCGCGCCGGGTCATAGCCCTTCTCCGGCAGGCGCGCCAGGATCTCATTGTACGTCGGTTCATCCAGCACCGGCGTCCGGCTCAATACCCACAGAAACCGCCGACTCGGATCACCCACCACCGCATACTCGTAGTCCTTGCCCAGTTCGAGGATCCAGTACGGCGCGCCAAACGGAAAAAAGAAGTACACTGTCAGCTTCGCGTTCGTCGTCGCATCCGCCACGGTCGCAAAACCCTCGATCCGGCTCGTTACCGTGGTCCCATCTTCCCCGCGACACGTATTCACCACCCGCACGCGCCCATCGGATTGCAGCGTGTACTCTGCCGTGACGCCGAAACACCCTTCCTCAAACGGCGTCGGATACCGCGCGATCTCGTACCACGTTCCCATGTACCGCTCGACGTCTACCGACGCTACTGTCTCCAGTGGCGCAAAACCTTCGCCCGCCAGTGGAACGCAACCACCCAGCGGCATGAACAGCGCCAGCGCCCCAAACACCACGCCGCCCCCGATGCAGAACTGGCTCCGCTGAAACATTCGTTTCTCCTTGACTCGGCACACCGCCGGTTCGGGCGACCGCATTCGCGCCGATCCCAACTGCGCCTCGACTCAGCGCCGCGCCAGGGGAATCTGCGCTTCCCACCACTGGTCGCGCTTGCGCACCTCCGGGCCGTTGTAGAACAGCGCCCGTGCGTCGCCCGCCTCTTTCCATTCCGACTGCTGCGCCAGCCATGCGCGCAGTTTCGCCGTCCCGCCCTTCACCAGCTCCAGTTTGTAAGGCCCACGAATCCCGATCGCCGCCACCGTCAGCGGAGGAATGTCCTCCACCAGGATGCGCCCATCCTTGGGGTCGACGCCGGCCGGCCCGAGCTCCGCCGTGCGATAGAGAAACGACATCGTCCACGACTCTGGTGCGCCAGCCGAACTCATCCCGACGTAGTTCATTTCCACCGGCGCCGTCATTGCGATCTCTCGCCGCTTGATGTGGTTAAACAGCGGAAAAAACGCAAGGTTCATTCCCCAGTCCGGCCACATTCGTCCGCTGATCTCAGCGCGGCGCACCATCGGGTATTGCTTCAGTTCAATCGCCCCTGGAGGCGTCGGCGCGGGGTAACCGTCCGGCAGCGGTGTCGGAATTCGACACGCTCCGCTGCGGAATTCGCCCTCCACGTACTCCACTCGCGCTTCGAGGTCCCCCCCAACACGGATGACCGCGTGCGCATCCCCTTCTGCCTCGATGGTTGCTCGCGCCGATTCTGGTACCACGCCAGATTCCTTTTCTCTCTCCGCGTTTGGCGCCGGCTGGTGCAGTCCGCAACCGAACAGGTAGGCGGCCGCGCCCGCTGAAATCGCCCAGACAGACACCACGACCCCCGCGACGATAGTCACCTTCAACATCCGAGTTCCTCACTCTCGCAGACATCGCATCGCTCTTGCCGCTGATGGAAAAGACGAGGGCGGACCGCCCGGTCCCCGAACCGAGCGAATCCGCTCCTCGTTCCCCAGCTCCCGTCACGCCATCGCCGGCGCCAGCCGCCACCGGCGTTGGATCGCCCTCAGCGACAACGCCTGATACGCCGCCGCAGCGCCGACCAGCGTGTACACGACGTTCGCCAGGATTGAACCCTCACCCAGCAGTGCCGCGACCAGATCGAAACTCGCCACGCCCACCAGGCCCCAGTTCAATCCACCGACCACCAGCAAAACCGCTGCAACTACATCCATTGCTTTCATTGTCCTGTCCTTTCTCTCGAGGGATGAAGCCGAATAGACCCCTTCCCGGCTCACCACTATTGCGGCAGAATCACAGCCCCGATCACATGAATTACACCGTTCGTCGCCGGCACGTCCGTCTGGATCACCTTCGCCTCGTTGACCATCACGCCCGACGTTGCGTCGATCGCAATGCTCTGGCCCTGTATCGTCTTCACCGACGTCAGCTTCACCACGTCGGCCGCCTGCATCCTGCCCGGCACGACGTGATAGGTCAGCACTGACGTCAGCTTTCCCTTGTCCTTCAGCAGCGAATCGAGCGTTCCCGGCGGCAGCTTGGCAAACGCCTCATCCGTCGGTGCGAACACCGTGAACGGACCCGCGCTTCGCAACGTCTCCGTCAGGCCCGCTGTCTCAATCGCCGTGAGCAGCGTCTTGAATGAACCCGCAGACCGCGCCGCTTCGATCACGTCGTTTTGTGGCAACAGAACCGAGTCGATGACGTGGATCACGCCGTTGCTGGCCTGCACGTCCGTCGCTACGACATTCGCCCCGCCGATCCGTACGCCCTTCGACGCATCCACCGGCACCGTCTGCCCCAGAGCCGTTTTCGCCGTAGTCAACTTCACCACGTCCGCGGCCATTACCTTCCCCGGCACGACGTGATAAAGCAGCACGCTTCGCAATGCCTCCGGGTTCTTCAGCAAAGACTCCAGCGTCCCCGCGGGCAGTTTTGAGAATGCTTCGTCCGTCGGCGCGAAGAGCGTGAACGACCCCGGTCCGCTCAGCGTCTCGACCAAACCCGCCGCTTCCACCGCGGTCATCAACGTCGAGAACTGCCCAGCCTCCATGGCCGTCTCGACGATGTTTTTCCCCTCGCTGGCGCCGCCCGCCAACGCGGGCGCGCTGGCCAAGCCGGCTGCGAAAAGTACCGCTACCACGGTCCCGGACCTCTGGTGGTTGTTCATTTGTCTGCTCCTTTGTCGTTCACAGAATCTGGCTTGTTGCACGTCGCGAACGTTCGCCACCGCATCAAGTCCCCGGTCTTTCAGCCGACGCTGTCGTACCCACCGGCCAGGAACCAGCTCGCCAGATTGGCTCGGACGGCGGGTGAGCGATATATCGTTCAAATCGTTCATATCGACCACTATAGCGTGCTTTTTGCCCGGGTCAAGACTTGACGTGCACGAAAATTCGTTCTATCGTGCTCTGACGTCTCAGGAGTGTGACAATGCGACCGATAATCTCACCGCGCGACTTGGCCACCGCCATCGGCGTCAGTGAATCCTCGCTCAAACGTTGGGCGGATGACGGGCAAATCGATGTCACACGAACCGCCGGAGGCCATCGCCGCATCGCCATCGGCGAAGCGATCCGCTTCATTCGCGCAACCGGCGCCCCCCTCGTTCGGCCCCACGTGCTCGGGCTGACTGACTTGCCGCAGGTGGGAGAGCAGATTCTTTCTGCCGAGCTTCCCGACCAGCGCCTTTTCACCCATCTTTATGAAGGGAAGGCCCGTGAAGCCCGAGGACTCGTTCTTTCTCTGTATCTCGCCGGCCAAAGCGTCGCTGACATCGCCGACGGGCCGATTCACGCCGCGATGCAGCGCCTCGGCGAACTCTGGAAGCACAGCTCGGCTGGCGTCTTCATCGAGCACCGCGCCACCGACATCTGCCTGCAGGCCGTGGAGCAGCTGCGCCACTTCGTCGAACCCCAACAGCCACGCTCGGTCGCCTTGGGCGGCGCTCCTTCCCGCGACCCGTACGTCCTGCCATCCCTCCTCGCCGCGACGGTGCTCGCCGACTGCGGCTGGCATGCCCACAACCTCGGCCCCGATACGCCCGGCGAAGCGCTCCTTTCCGCCGTTGATCTCCACCGCCCGCGCCTCGTCTGGCTCAGCGTCAGCTCCATCCGAGACCGGCGCCGCACGTGCGACGAGCTGCATCAGATCGCCCAACACCTCCGCGACCGCGAACTGCTTTTCACCGTCGGCGGACGCGCGCTAGACGCGCAATCACTCCCTGCCTCACAGAATCTTCGCCACGGCCGGACCATGGCTGACCTCGTCGCCATCGCCAACGGATTTCTCCAAAAGGACGCCGCCCCGCCCTGAGTCTTTCCTGCTCTACGTGTTTACCACAGCGTGCGCTGCGTGCGCTGCGCACAGTGCGCATTTACCGGCCGGCGCGCAGCACTCACTGGTGCATTCGACCATCCGCGCCTCCCGCCGCTCCCCGTGTACGGCGACATGCTACGGCCCGTCGGTGCTGCCGTCCCCACGGGCGAGCGGCCGGACGACCGCCCATCCTGTCGAGCAGCATCCGCTCGGACTCGACGGACCGGCGTCTCCTCCGCTACAGCGGCTCGCGGCGCCACTTTCTGTATGTCTGCCGGACGCACCGACGGTATCATGGTGCCATGCCGGATGGGGTAACCGGATCGTTTGTGACCACGTCGTGGTCGCTCATCTCACGCGCGCGCCAGCCGGGCGACGTGGCGCGGACCGCGGTCGCCGCCCTCTGCCAGCAGTACTGGCGGCCGCTGTACGTGTACGCGCGGCGAGCGGGGCAGAGTGCGGAGCAGGCCGAGGACACCATTCAGGAGTTTCTTGTTCATGTAATCGAAGACGAGGTTTTCGCGCGGGCGGACGCCGAGCGGGGGCGCTTTCGTACGTTCATTCTGGCGTCCCTGCAACAATTTCTGGCGCGAAAGCACCGAAACGAGCAGCGGCTCAAGCGTACGCCGCGAAAGAAAATGTTCAGCCTGGACGTGGTGGCGGGGGAACGGGGGCTGGCAGAAGCGGTAACGGATCAGGAATCTCCGGCACAGGCGTACGAACGGGCGTGGGCGCGAGCACAGCTCGAGCTGACCTGGGCGCGTGTGGGCGAGGAGTTCGCGAGCGGCGGCAAGTCGGAGTTGTACGAGCGGCTGCGATCGGTGGTCGGCGGGGGCGCGGACACGCCGGTGCGCGAGGTCGCAGCGGCGCTGGGGATGTCCGAAGGGGCAGTGAATGTGGCGGCGCACCGGATGCGGCGGCGGTTTGGGGAGTTGCTACGTGAACTGGTGGGGATGACGGTGTCATCGCCCGAAGATGTGGATGACGAGATTGCACGGCTGCGAGCGGCGTTGGCTGCCGTGTGAATTTGGGTTGCGGCAAGATGAGAAGTGGAATCCCTCGGCTGCGGCTGAGGGTTTTTTTTTGCGCGGCGGCGAGCGAATCACTGGCAGCGCGGGCGTCCCGGGCCGAATTTTTCGGGGTTATTCCTGTAAGGACGAATCGGGAGGGGGATTACAGAGGGGTGTGGGGCGGATGGGCCGCCCGCGGCCGCAAGAGAACGGGGATCGACCATTTCGACTTGGAGGTCGAAGGCACGAACGCCGGTGCGTGCGGCGGCGAGCACTTCGCCTACGGCGATCAATGGCCCCCGGGAAAAACGTGGAACCGAAAAAGTCACGGAGGCATGAAGGCAGGGAATGGATTTCTCGCCGCTCTCGGCATGACAACGGCAAGGAGAATCATGATGAAACGAACGGGGATCCTCTTCGTGTTGGTGGCGACGGCGGCGTGCACCGCCGCGTACGGGCAGTTCGAGGTGCCGTGGTTCACGGTGGACGGCGGCGGCGCGATGAACAGTACCGGCGGGTCCTTCGCCGTCTCCGGCACTATCGGCCAGCCCGACGCCGGCACGATGAGCGGCGGCGGGTACGTGCTCAGCGGCGGCTTCTGGGTCTCCAGCGTCACCGGCGGCCCCGCCTCCTGCGGCTGCGGAGACCTCGACCAGGACGGAATCGTCAACCTCATCGACTTTACCACCTTCGCATCCTGCTTCGGCCTGACCGGGCCCGAGATCGGGTGCGACGAGTCCGTGTTCTCCTGCGCCGACCTCAACGGCGACAACGTCGTCAACCTCACCGACTTCTCCCTCTTCAGCACGGCCTTTGGTCTGCCGCCGGTCGGCAACCCGCCGAACTGCCAGTAGGGGGATGGAAGAATTGCGGATTGCGAATTGCGGCTGGCGCAATGCCGGCGACCGGGCGGTTACTCGGGAATGACAGAAACAAGGAGAATTGTGATGAAGCGGAATGGGATGATTTGCGGTCTGGTGGTGCTGTCGGCAGCGGCGTGGGCGCAGGCTGCACCTTTGGGAACGAGGTTCACCTATCAGGGCCGTCTCGACGACGGCGGCAGCACCGCATCCGGCGACTACGCGATGGAATTCCGCCTCTTCGACCTGGCGTCCGACGGTACACAGGTGGGGCCGACGCTGACATTCGACGGCGGGGGCAGCCCGCTGGTGAGCGTGGCGGACGGGCTGTTCACGGTGGAACTGGACTTTGGCTCGGTGGCCTTCAACGGCCAGGCGCGGTGGCTGGAAATCGCGGTCGAGGGCGACACGCTGTCGCCGCGGCAAAGACTGTCTGCCGCACCCTATGCCACTTTCGCCGCTCTCTCCGGCGCGCCGTGGATCACCCTCGGCGCGAACATCGGCTACGCGGACGGAAACGTCGGGATCGGCACGACAACGCCGGGGAACCGGCTGAGCGTGAATGGCGGGATAACGGTCGACGGCGCCGGCGCCAACATCGGCACGGTTGCCAATACGCTCCGCTTTGGCGGAGACACCCACGGCGAAGGCATCGGCTCGAAGAAGTCCGCCGGCGGGAACCAGCACGGAATCGACTTGTACACGGGCCACGCGGCGCGGATGAGCATCTCCAATGCGGGCAACGTCGGCATCGGTACATCGTCGCCCGCGACAAAGCTGCACGTGCTCGATGGTGCCATCCGCATCGGCAACACCGCCGACTCCAAGAACTGGGACTTCGCCTATGACGCGACAGGCGATTACCTGTACATCGACGAGATCGGCGCCGGCCGGCGCCTGGCCATCCGCAACGGCGGCGACGTCGGCGTCGGCACGACCGCCCCGGCTGCGCGACTGCACGTCAATTCACCCAATCGCGTTTCGCAGATCGTCGAAAGTGCGGACACTGCCGGAACCTGGTTGGCGCTGAGGAACTCATCCACAGGCGGACGCTACTGGCAGATGATCTCCACCGGCTCGGGCAATGGCGAGGGCGCCGGCAAGCTGCTCGTCGGCAACGGTACGTCGGCCGGATTCACGGCCCCGGTGATGACTGTCACGCAGACAGGCGAGGTGGGAATCGGAACGAGTTTTCCCGGGGCCAAACTCGATGTGATCGGCACGACCCGCACGCGCGTGATCCAGATCACGGGCGGTTCCGACATCGCCGAGCCGTTCAACGTAAACCTGCCCTGCGGAAGTCACGGGAAGAAACCCGCGACGGCGCCGCAGCCCGGAATGGTCGTGGCCATCGACCCGGAGCAGACAGGCGAGTTGCGCCTGTGCGACCGCGCCCATGACCGTACCGTCGCCGGCATCATCAGCGGCGCCGGCGGTGTCAACCCCGGCATGACGCTGCAGCAGGAGGGTACGCTGCTCGACGGCAAGCACCCCGTGGCGCTGACCGGCCGCGTCTACTGCTTCGTCGACGCCGACGCCAACGGGCCTGTGCGCCCCGGCGACCTGCTCACCACCTCGGACACGGTGGGGCACGCGATGCGCGCAACAGATGCGGTTGCGGCGCAGGGCGCGATCATCGGCAAGGCGATGTCGTCGCTGGAAAGCGGGCGGGGTCTGGTGCTCGTGCTGGTGAGCCTGCAGTAACCGCCGCGGCTTCGAGCCGAGAGGAGACACAACCATGAACGCGAAATGCAAACACATCGGGTGCCTGGTCGCCGCCACGGTATGGCTGGCGGCCGTCGCCCCGGCCTCGGCGCAGAATCCGCGGCCGCATGTGATCGAGGGCGAGGCGGCCGAGATGCATGCCCGGGCGCTGGGCCTGCCGGTCCGCGTCGATCACGCCGACGGCACCACTGTCATGCTCAAACGCTTCGTCGACGGCCGACCCGAATACTACACCACCAACAACGCCGTCGCCGCCAGTACCGTCCGCACTGACGTGACGCGGACCCAGGTCACGGACCTGACACTCCACGGCACAGGCGTGGCCCTGGGCGTCTGGGATGGCGGCTCGGCCCGGCTGACGCACCAGGAATTCGCAGGGCGTGTGACGACGGGCGACGGCAGCTCGGCACACCCCCATTCCACTCATGTGACCGGAACGATGATCGCGTCGGGTGTCGTGGCGTCGGCCCGGGGCATGGCGCCGGGAGGCAGCGTCGTCTGTTACGATTTCAACAACGACGACGCGGAAATGCTCGCCGAGAGTCTGACCATCTCCAATCACTCCTACGGCAGCATCTCCGGCTGGCACTTCAACCCATTCGGCGACAATGAGTGGTACTGGTTCGCCGTTCCGGAGGTGAGCAGCGACGAAGACCCGGCATTCGGGCTATACGAATCAGGCGCTTCGACATGGGATGACATCGCGTACGTGACGCCCGGTTATCTGATCGTCAAATCGGCCGGGAACGATCGCGGCCAGGGGCCCCCACCCGGCACGTCGCACTTTCATCTCAACGCCACCGGTACCGCTTGGGTCTTCGATGACGACACCCATCCGCTCGACGGTCCCTACGACTGCGTGCCGACCGCCGGAGTGGCCAAGAACATCCTCACCGTTGGCGCCGTCGAGGATATCCCCGGCGGATGGACCGAATCAGCAGATGTCGTGATGACGTCGTTCTCCGGTTGGGGGCCCACCGACGACGGCCGGATCAAGCCAGACATCGTCGCCAACGGCGCCAGCCTGACCTCGGCGATCAGTCTGGCCGACAACGCCTACGGAGAGTCCAGCGGCACCTCGATGGCCGCGCCCAACGCCTCCGGCTCCGCCGCCGTGCTGCAGGACTACTGGGACCAGCTTCACACGGAACCCGACAACCCGCCCTCGACGCGGTCGGCAAGCCTCAAGGGCCTGATCATCCACACCGCGCGCGAAGCGGGGTCGGCGGACGGGCCCGACTACGTCTTCGGCTGGGGGCTGATGGACACGCTGGGCGCGGCCGTGGCGATCAAACACGACCGCTACTGGCCCCGCGCCATCCAGGAACTCGTGCTGCCCGACCCCGACCCGTTGTCACCGGACCCGGACGTGATCGTCCAGCGACTCTCCGACATCCGCGTCGGCCAGCACGTGAAGGTGACGATCTGCTGGACCGATCCCCCGCACGCATCCCTCGGCTATCAACTGGACCCGTCCACGCGAGTCCTGATCAACGACCTCGACCTGCGCCTGATCCACGTCGGCTCGGGTACGGTCTACTACCCGTGGACGCTCAACCCGGCCTCGCCGGGCGCCGCGGCCGAGCAGGACGCCGACAATGACCGCGACAACGTCGAGGTCGTCGAGTTCACCGCGACGCAGGCGGGGGACTACCTCGTCGAAGTCACCTACAAGGACACGCTGGAGAATGACGAGCAGGAGTTTTCGCTGCTCGTCAACACCTATTACGCCAATGTGTGGTCCCTGCCGGACGACTTCGGAACGCTCTCGGCCGCCCTGAACAGTTCCTCCGTGGACGACTGGAGCGCGCTGCTGCTCGAATCGAACGCCTATCCGGAAAACCTCACCATCACCAAACCGGTGACCATCTACGCCGCCGGCGGGATCGCCACCATCGGCGTGAACGATTGAGCCGCAATCGGCGCGCACGCCCAACTTCCGGTAAACTCGTGCGGTCTGAGCGGATTGGGTGCGGGCGATGGACACAGCAACGACAACCACCTGCCGGACCTGCGGAACGGCGCTGAAAGGCCCGGGGGAGTGCCCACAATGTCTGTTCCAGTTGGCTGTCGACGTCGGCGTCGTCGAGCGATCCTACCCCCGCGCCCTCACCGCGCCTGACACCGACCGGCTGGCGGCGCTGATGCCCGACCTCGAAATCGTCGAGCTGATCGGACAGGGCGGCATGGGCGCGGTGTACAAGGTGCGGCAGGTCCGGCTCGACCGTCTGGCAGCGCTGAAGGTCCTGCCTCCCGAGCGCGCGGCCGACCCTGCCTTCGTCGAACGCTTCTTCCGCGAAGCTCAGGCCCTCGCACACCTGGCCCACCCCAAGATCGTCGAGGTCTACGACATGGGGCAGCGCGGGCCCTATCTCTACATGCTGATGGAATACGTGGCCGGCTCGACCCTGCGCGAGATCGTCCGCGCGCGACGGCTGCCCGCCGAAGAGGCGCTGCGAATCGTCGCCGAACTCTGCGAAGCCGTCGAATACGCTCACGTCGCCGGCATCGTCCACCGCGACATCAAGCCGGAGAACGTCCTCATCTCCGACTCCGGGCGCATCAAGCTCGTCGACTTCGGCCTCGTCAAACTCGCCGAAGACGGCCGCCTCGACGCCTTCACCCTCACCGAAATCAACCTCCGCATGGGCACCCCGCGCTACATGGCGCCCGAGCAAATGGTCTCGGCCGGGACCGCGGATCATCGGGTGGACATCTACGCGCTGGGGGTGCTGTTGTACGAGCTGCTCGTGGGCGAGCCGCCGGCGGTGAACTACTCGGCGCCGTCTCGGCGCGCGGCCGTGGACGGGCGCGTTGACCGCGTCGTGGAAAAGTCGCTGCGGGAGCGGCCGGAAGATCGGTATCAGTCCGTCGCCGAGATCCGCCGCGACATCGAGCACATTGTCCGCACCCCCCGCCGCCGCGCCATGGTGCTGGCCTCGGCAGCGCTCACGCTGCTGGCCACGGCCGTCGCCGCAATGCTCTGGTACCACGCGGCCACCGCCGATCCCGCCCCGCCGCCGGGGACGCCAATCGACGGGGTGCCGATCGCCGTCGTGCCGTTCAGCGCCGACGAAGCGCTCGGACATCAGCAGCGCTGGGCCGAACATCTGGGCGTCCCGGTGCGGTGGACGAACGCAATCGGGATGGAGTTTGTGCTGATCCCGCCGGGTGAATACACGCGCGGCATTCCGCAGGACCAGTTACCCGAAGATTTTACCGCTCCGAACCCCGACATCGATCCCACGCGGCGCACCAATCTGCAAAGCTGCATACCCGCTCACCGGGTGCGACTGACACGCGCCTTCTACCTGTGCACGACCGAGGTCACGCAGGGGCAATACCGGCGGATCTCAGGGCACCTCATCGGATATTTTCGCCCCGGCATGCCGGGAGAGCGCGTGCTGGAGAATCTCGACACGGACGATTTTCCGGCCGAAAACCTCGGTTGGCAGATGGCGGTGCAGTTCTGCAAAAAACTCGGCGAACTCGACGGATTCACTGAACGCGGCCGTGGCTATCGGCTGCCGACTGACGCCGAATGGGGCTTCGCCATTCGTGCGGGCACGGACACCCCCTTCTGGTACGGCACGGAACAGGATGTCAACGGCGTGTATGAAAACGGCAATCCCGCCCACCCGCAGCCGGTCGCTTCCCAAACGCCCAATGCCTTCGGTCTATACGACATGGGCGACAACGTCTCGGAATACTGCTCCGACTGGTGGTCCCTGGATGAATTCGAGCGCTATGCCGATCGCTGCGCTGTCAATCCCACCGGCCCGGAAGACGGCATTCCCGGCGGGATGCAGCGCGTGGTGCGCGGCGGACACTTCGGCAAGTCGTACGGCCATCTGTCCACCGAGCGCCGGCGATATGACCCGGGGGTCTGGGTCAACACGATCGGCTTTCGTGTAGCCCTCCCCGCCGACGCGCTGGCTCAGAAACTCCACTTCGCCAGTCAGAGCCGGGATTGAGCCCCGCTCGCGAAAATTCTCAGCAGTTTCCCGGTAAGGTCACGGCACAAACGGGATTACACCCTCATGGACGGGGAAACGGTCTTCTTGATCGGGCGGAAAGAGGCTCAGTTTGATTCAATTTCGGGAAAGGAGTGCACATGAAATCGTGCAGGGCGACTTGGCTTGGCAGAATGGCAGCCGTGGCTTGCGGTTTGTTGCTGGCCGCCCCGGCCCGCGCCGGTTCGGTCATCGGACCCAACATGACCACCAGCAGCCAGGTGAACGGCGGCGCGATCGAAAGCCGCACGGATTCCATGGTCGATCCGGGAGTGGAGATACTCTTCGGTGACGGCAACGACTTCTCCTGGATGGTCGCCGGCGATGCGATCGACTTCAGCTTGAGCAGTAATCCTGTCGCGCCCTATCGCCTCGACGTCTTTTTTGGCGCCACGCACACTTTTTTGCCGAGCGATGTCGTCACGCTCGCGTTCTCGCTCCCGGATGGATTCGCGTACGGGCCGGCCGCGATCGTTCTCGCGGACAACGTCGGACGGGTCAACGGCACCAAGGTTGGCAATGTCCTCTCGTTTGATTTTCACGACCTGTGGACCGTCAGTCTCGACGATTTCGGCGGCCAACTGGGTGTCGTTTTCGCAGTACCCGAGCCCGGAACGCTCTCGTTGGTGGTACTGGGAGGGCTGGGTCTGCTTCGCAAGGTTCGGGCGGGATGAGCGAGTCGGGACGGGAGAGGGGGTAGCGCCCTTTGTTCGGGGCCCTGTGCGGGGCCGGGTCGTGTGGCCCGACCCCGCAACCGTTTCACATGATTCTCGGGCCTGAAACCTGACGCCGGCCGCTGAAATTTCACTTGAAAAAGAACGTCCGTTACGGTAGGATGTGCAACATTGGGCCGTCCGATTTGACATATCCGCACTTGGGAATGCGGAGAAGAGAGGTTTTTACGTTCCGTCCTTGTACACGTTCCGCCTGCTCCGTAGCGTAACGGCATGCGCTGCCGCCGCGTCGCGTCGGCACCAGCCTATGGACGGGGCATCGGGTTCGCATCGAATCGAAACGTCAACCAAACGGATGAGCAGCCGCAGGGCGTGAGCCCGGCACAGGTCCGCTCGACACCCAGATTCCAGACCTGCAACTGGAAGTGCGTGATGCCGTCGGAATGTGCGCGCGGCGAAAGGCAAGGAACTGTTTCCCAACTTACAGAGGAGGTAGAAATGAGAGGGACGATTTGCATGATGATCTTGGCTGCGGCCTTGGCGCTGCCGGTCAGTACGGTACGGGCGGAACTCGTCGTCAACGGCGGGTTTGAGACCGGCGACTTCACCGGCTGGGGAACACAGGCCGCCGCCGCCGGTTCGAGCTTTGGCGTCAGCGCCACCGCCCATTCCGGAAGCAGCGGGGTATTCTTCGCCGCAGTCAGCAATGAGCACGACTGGATCTTCCAGGAGCTGCCGACCGAGGCCGGCAAGTCATACCTGCTGTCCTTCTGGGTGCACAATCTTGCGCTGGAGGGTGACAGCCTGCTCGTCTACTGGGAAGGAAACGAGGAACTGAACCTCACGCCGGTCGGAACCGAACTGGAAAACTGGGTTGAGATCACCCACCCGCTCCAGGCCACGATGAATGGTTCGGAGCTGCGCTTTGGCGGCTACGATGGCCCGCTGGTGTTTGACCTCGACGATATCAGCGTCACGCTTGTCCCCGAGCCCGCCACGGCCGCCCTGCTTGCCCTCGGCGGTCTCGCCCTCCTGCGCCGCCGCACAGCTTGACCGCCTGCGGACTGCGCACTGTCCTGTTCCTCGAGAATCATCATGGGGCCAATCCACCCGGTTTGGCCCCCTTTTCTTGCGCGAACCCCGCCGCGGCGCTGCGCGACCTCCGCGCGCTGCCCGTAGGAGAGAGGTGAGCCCCCGGCGGTTCAATCAGGTCACTCGCGCGATGGTCTCACCGTCCACCCCGTGCTTTCCGCTGGAACAACGGCCCAGCCCGGCGTGAGTTTCAGCGTCCAACCCTCCCCCCGAAGGTCCGCGGCCGCCGGGTCTACCGGCCCCGCCACCACCGCTTCCGACAGACGCCCCTCGCTCCGCACCAGCAGCGCCCCCCCGCTCGACTCCAGAATCCCCCACTCGTCAACGACGCGCAGCCACCCGAAATACGAGGCGTGTTCGTCGAACGCCTCCATCCCGTTCGGGTTGAACGTGTAAGACACCTCGCCGCTCAACGGCAGACGAAGCGCCGGCGACTCGACGAATCGGCGCCGGTACTCCGCCAGCCGTGCCTGCCGCGCTGATTCCCGCTCCCGTTCTTCCTGCGCGAGCTGCTCACCGTCATAGCGCATCATCCGCAGTTCGGATGCGCGTGCCAGGTCGGCCGGCAACGGGAATCCGATCGCCCGCGCCAGCAGCACCCCCAGATCGAGGTCAACCGCCCGGCGCCCGTCGCCGGCCTGCCCACCGGCGCGAATCGCCTCGCGCCACTGCGGATCCAGCTCGTCCAGAAGCGCGCCGTACGCCGGGCCCGAGGCGTAGGCGAACCCGCGCGCCAGATACGGATTTCCCGCACGCGCCCGGAGATTCTCCGCCGCCCGCCGCGCGAACTCGCTTGCCGGGCCGCACAGCCGCTGCCCCGTGTACTCCGCCAACCCTTCGTTTCGCTCGAGGTCGAGCTCCTCGCGCGCGCCGTCCGGAAAGAGCGCGTGACGCCGCGCGCGAAAGACCAGCGCGTCGCCGATGGCCTCGCGCCGCCGATCGCCCGCGCCACCCAGCGCCGCGGCCAATGCGCGCCATTCCAGCCGCAGCAGCGTCCGCCCGTCCGCTCCATCGAGGTGCGAATTCGCCGGGCTCGCCGCGGGAAAGCCCAACTCATCCTGAATCCGGTGAAAGAGTTCGTGCATCAACAGCGTCCCGCGCGCGGCCTCGTCCGCCGGCAGCGGCCACATCAGCATCGTCCACCGCCGGCCGCTCCACTCCGTCGCCGTGTTCGCAATCCCCACTGACTCCGGCATCTCGCCGACATACACACCATCAGTCGCGCTGAGTCGTCCCTCGGCATCGGCCTGATTCGCCATCACCCGCCGCGTCGCCGGATCGACCAGCAGCATTGGCCCGTACAATGACTTGCCCCAGGTCGCCCCGGCGTCCCGGTCCGACAGTCGCCGCGCCAGCTCGAAGGCGCGAAGCGCCGCCTCCGGCTGCAGCGAAGGGCCGTCGTCCGCCTGCGTCACGCCGGCGTGGGTGATGACGGTCATCGTCGCCGCGAGCAGTGCGCGAGTGAGGTGTCGAAGCATGGAGTACTTCTCCTTGGATTTTGGATCGTGTGGTTCGCCCGATCGCATCCAGAGGAGACGGTCCTCGATTGAACGAACCTGTCACATTCTCGACATCCATGTGCGCGTCCGGCGTGCGCCCCGCGCGAACGGAGTTCTCTGCCCATGCGGGCGGGATTGTCGGTCAATTGTCGTTAGGCAATGGGATAAGATTGGGCGATACTGGACTCGAACCAGTGACCTCCTGCGTGTCGAGCAGGCGCTCTAGCCAACTGAGCTAATCGCCCTCTGCAAAGCCCAGCCCTTATATCCAAACGCCCCCGCTCCGGCAAGTTGTTGCCCGCGCCGTGCCGCCGGCCAGTGGCGCAACCCCCGCCGCGGCCGGAACTTCCGCGCTGCGGCGAACCGCCTCGCCGGCATAACCCCGTTCGCCCTTGACTCCGACGAACGTTAGGTATATGTTAGGTTCACAGGGGGTGGCGGCATCCCGTGCAACGGCCTCCGGGCTTCCCGCGCGGTGCCGCCGCCCGCCGAATGCGACCCCAGAGCAGAGCACTCCGAACCGCGACGCGCAGCGGCCGGTGCCGCCCGACGCGCCATCGTCTTCAACTGCGCGGCCCCCGCCGCGCGCGGAGGTTGCTCCGCCCATGACTTCCCTCTCGCCCGCTCAGCATCAGCTTGTCGCCGACAACCTCACGCTCGTCCGCGTGCAGCTCCGCCGACTCGTGCCCAACGCACGCCGCGCGCGCGCCCACTCCGAGCACGACGACCTCTTTCAGGAGGGCGTCCTCGGACTCATCCGCGCCGCCCAGCGCTTCGACCCCGACCGCCACGGCGCTTTCTGCAACTTCGCCCTCGCCCACATCGCCGGCGCCGTCCGCCACGCCCGCGCGGAGCACTACTCGATCATCCGTATCCCCGTGCGCGTCCGCCGCCGCGCGGCCGCCGCGCACGCCCGCCGCCCGCCGCAGCCGTCGCGCCGCGCTGGCGTACGGTCCCCGCGCACCGCACCG